>JAZRQK010000027.1:0-45858 GCA_045649665.1 Faecousia sp.
CAAGCACCAAGAACAAAAAAAAAAGCCCGCCCCATACGGTGCTTGCTTTTTTGGCGGAGAGTGTGAGATTCGAACTCACGGTGGGTTTCCCCATCACTAGTTTTCAAGACTAGCTCCTTAAACCGCTCGGACAACTCTCCACATGGGGTAGATGATACCATCATCTACCGGCAATGTCAAGATTTCTTCAGCTTTTCCTTTGTGCCATCGGGGCGGAGGATATAAGTGTTGTCCAGCTGGCCGGTCAGGCTTGCTTTTACAGAATCGATATAGATTCTGCGCAGCTTATCCCGCTCGACTGTTTCCTCCTCGGTCAAGGCGGTTTCCTTTGCTTTTTTTGCCAATTCGTTGATGCGTGCGATCACTGCGTTCATGTCCATAAATATACCTCATATATATCGGTCGATCAGGATGCTGATGCGACCCTTTTTTGTTTCTCCGTTAACGGTGGTCAGCCGAATCTTTCCCAGTCCACGGACAGATATTTTTGCCCCTTGCGCAACGGCCTGATCCGGCTTTTCGCAGGGCAGGCCGTTAATGGCGGCTTTGCCGGCATTGATATATTGCACCGCCTGACCTCTGCTGATCCGGAAACCGGAACTGATAACACTGTCCAGCCGCAGAGACGCCACGGTGTCCCGGATCTCTTTGGTTTCTGGTTGGGGAATGGCAACTTCCGATAGGGGAATTTGCATCAGCTGCATTTTTACTCTGCCGGCACCGGTGAGATTCTGCAGAATGTAGGGTGCGATTTCGTCGGTGACAAAGAAATTGCAGTATCCTTTGCCAACACAAATATCACCGACTGTTTCCCGGGCGATTCCTGCGCCCATCAGTGCGCCGAGAAAATCCCGGTGGGTTGGATTGTCTGCCTGGTAAAAATCAGCATGCAGGCATACCAGCGGTGCATCCTCTGAAAGCAAATAGCTTTCGTCTAAATATTCCGGCAGATATACAAGCATATTCCGCTCTGCGTCCTCGTAGCCGCCGAAAATGTGCAAACCGGGGAGGTCACCGAATAAATACCGGGTCATTTCCAGTTCTCTTGGGGTCAGGAATGTTGTGTTAGCCGGAATGTTCTTACGGATGCCGGTTTGTATCTTGTCCCAAATTTTGGCAAGCAGCAGCTTGTCCTCTGGGTTTTGGGCGATTTTGTCGATATTTGCTCTGTCCATTTACTTCACCGAAATTATTATACCACAGCTTTTGCGCTTTGCAAGGAAGTTTTCCTTGTACAAGTGAAGTTCCTGGGTTATAATGGGGTCAGAAAGTAGGTGAGAGTATGGTAATCGGCATTATTGGCGGTGGCGCATCCGGCATGGCGGCGGCATTGGCAGCGGCTGAAAACACCAATGTTCAGGTAATCGTGTTTGAACGGCAGGCTCGTGTGGGCAAGAAATTGCTGGCAACAGGTAACGGTCGTTGTAATCTGTCCAATATCCATGCGATGGGAGGCGGCTACCATGGCGAAAACCCGGAATTTGCAGCGCCTGCTCTGAATCGTTATTCCCCGGAGGAAACGCTGCAGTGGTTTCAGAAGCTGGGGCTATTTACGGTGACGGAGGATTCTGGCAAGGTATATCCCTATTCTGACCATGCTAATTCTGTGGTGGATGTTCTGCGCCTTGCAATGGAAAGGGATAATATCCGTGTTTTCACCGGTTATGAAGTTAAGAATATCCGGGCTGGCGACGGCGGTTTTTGGGTAGATGATACTTTTTGTGACCGGGTAATTGTGGCGTGCGGCGGATTGGCCGGTACAAAGCTGGGCGGCAGCATGGCTGGCTATAAGCTGCTGGCGAAGCTAGGTCATCGCGCTACGAAATTGCGTCCTGCGCTGGTGCAGTTGAAAACCGATTGGAGCGGTGTGACGGCGCTGAAGGGCGTCCGGGCAAACTGTGCCATTCAAATTCTCCGAGATGGCAATTTGTTCCGGGAGAGCACAGGAGAGCTGCAATTTACGGATTACGGCATCTCCGGCCCGGTGGTGTTTGAGATTTCCCGGGATGTGTGCTACGGTTCGGGGGCGTGGACGGCAAATGTGGACTTTCTGCCCCATGTTTCCCAGCAGCTGCTGCTGGAGGAATTGCTGCGCAGACAGCAGATTGGCTTGCCGGTGGACGAGCTGCTCACCGGTATCGTACATAACCGCCTGGGCAGAGTGCTGACAAAGGCTGCCGGAATCAAGAGCGACAGCCAGCTGACACCCCAGGCGATGGAAATTGTCGCGAAAACTGTAAAGAGCTTTGATATATCATTGACAGAGCCTATGGGCATGGATAATGCGCAGGTAACAGCTGGTGGTGTGATGACTGATGGCTTTGATCCGGAAACTATGGAAAGCAAATCGGCAAAGGGTTTGTATGCCTGCGGTGAAGTTTTGGATATTGACGGTGATTGTGGCGGCTATAACCTGCAGTGGGCATGGAGCTCCGGCAGGCTGGCAGGTCACAGCGCCGGAAAGGAAATAGTATGATCCGTATTCGTGAAATTGCCTTACCGCCGGAACATAATGTGGCGCAGCTGTCCTATGAGGCGGCGCAGCTTTTGCGTATTTCTAACTCCAAGATCAAAAATATACGCTTGGTCAGACGCAGTATTGATGCCCGAAAAAAGCCGGATGTTAAGGTGGTATATACCGTCGACGTAGCAGTGGACGGCAACGAGCAAAAAATTCTGCGGCAATCCGGCTGCAAGCGTGCAACCATCGCCCCGGTTTCCTATTATAAGCCGCCGAAAACCGGCACACAGACCCAGCATCGCTCGGTAGTCATCGGTTTTGGCCCTGCGGGTATGTTTGCGGCGCTGATTTTGGCGATTGCCGGATTGCGGCCTTTGGTGCTGGAGCGTGGCGATGATGCCATGACCCGGCATGAAAAGGTGGAAAAATTCTTTGCAAGCGGAGAATTAGACAGCAGAAGCAACGTGCAATTTGGTGAGGGCGGCGCCGGGACATTTTCAGACGGCAAACTGAACACCGGTGTCAACAATCCCCGAATCGGCTGGGTGCTGGAGCAGATGGTTGCTGCCGGTGCCGGTGAGGATATTCTGTTTGATGCCAAACCCCATGTTGGAACGGATGTGCTGCTGACCGTGGTGCAGAACATTCGTCAGCGCATCATATCCCTGGGCGGCGAGGTGCGTTTTAACGCGCAGGTCACGGATATTTCTGTTACAAATGACAGTATTATCGGTGTCACGCTGGACAGCGGTGAGCAGATTCCTTGCGATCGGGTGATCCTTGCGGTTGGTCATAGCGCAAGAGATACGTTTGAAATGCTGCTGCAGCGCAAGGTGCAGATGGAGCCCAAGCCCTTTGCTATGGGTGTTCGTATCGAACATAAGCAATCAGCTGTGGATCTTGCCCAGTATGGCAAGGTTGACCCGGTGCTGCCGCCGGCTGATTATAAGCTGGTAAAGCATCTGGATGATGAAACGGTGTATACTTTCTGCATGTGTCCCGGCGGCTATGTGGTGGCGGCGGCCTCTGAGGAGGGCGGCGTGGTCACCAATGGCATGAGCTATGCCGACCGTGGCGGAGAGAATGCCAATGCCGCACTGTTAGTCACCCTGAATCCGAAAGATTTTCCTTATGAGGGCGCTTTGGGCGGTGTGCAGTGGCAGCGTGATATTGAAAAAGCAGCATATAATGTCAGCGGCAGCTATCATGCCCCGGCGCAGACTGTGGGCGATTTCCTGAATCATTGTCCCAGTAAAGCACCGAATGATGTGCAGCCGACCTATCGTCCGGGTGTCGTGTGGTGTGATCTGCATCAGGTGTTACCGGAGAAAATCACCGAAGCACTGAAAGAGGCGATACCCCTGTTAGACGGCAATCTGAAAGGTTTTGCCGATTCCGGCGCAGTACTCACTGCCCCGGAGACACGCAGCTCCTCTCCGGTGCGTATTTTGCGTGGTGATGATAAGCAGTCTGTGACCATAAAAGGTCTGTATCCGGCAGGTGAGGGCGCCGGATATGCCGGTGGCATTATGTCTGCGGCTATCGACGGCATTATGTGCGCAGAGATGCTTATAAATCAATAAGATAAAAGGCTGACGGGTTTCCGTCAGCCTTTTGTTATGCTTATTAACGATATAGCTTGCAATAGGAGAATCAGCGGAATACCAACGGTAAAACGCTTGTGCTTTGTCTTGTGCCGCACGGCGTACATACCTGCCCAGCAGCCCAGACTGCCGCCGAGAATGGCAACGGCTAACAGCGCAACTTCCGGGATGCGGCGCAGATTATTTTGGGCGCTGTACTTATCTGTAAGCATAAGTACAAACCCGGCAGCATTGATTAGTAACAGATAAACAAGCAGCAGCTTCATTGGAAGCTCCTTTCCGGAGGTATGATTATGAAAAAACTAATTTTCGCATTGTCCGTTTTACTTTTGCTCACCGGTTGCGGCGCGCAGGAGACGTTTGAAACTGTGTCAGACCAGAATATGCAGCCGGTAATGGCGACGCTGCAGCAGCTGACCCTTGCGTTACCGGAGGAAGCGGCGGCACCGGCTATGGAAAGCCCGGAGCAGGGCAAGCTGTATATCTGCGATGGTTATACCCTGACGGTACAAACCATGGCATCCGGCGATTTGGATCAGACCCTGCAGCAGCTTACCGGTTTTACCCGGGATCAGCTTACGGTGATGGAAACGGAGCAAGGGGATGTTCGCCGGATTCAGTGCGTATGGACTGCGGTGGGAGAAGGCGGCGACTGTGTGGGGCGCGCGCTGGTACTGGATGATGGAAATTATCACTATGCAGTGACTGTAATGGCGCAGTCAGAAATGGCTGGGCAATTGACCGGGCAGTGGCAGGAGATCCTGGATTCCGCTACCCTCAGTACTGATTGAGCGCCTCCATGCAAAGTTCCCGGCAGCGGTCAGCAACAGACTGGGGATACAGTACCTTTGCTTTGTTGCCAAAGCCGATGACCCAGCTTAGGAACATGGGGGAAACGGCCACACGCACGGTGAAATTAAAATACTCCTCACCATCAGGGATCAGCATAAGATCCTTGCCAAAACGGTCAATGACTACGTTAATCAGACTACGGTGGAACCGCAGTTTTACATCAACGGCATCACCGGAGTACATTTGGAAAAGGCGGTTTGCATGCTCGGTCAGTGCCTTACCGGTGAGCTCAGGGCAAGGTGTCCGTTCCTCGTCGGTCAAACGGATATCGGTCATACGATCCACACGGTAGGAGGTCACTCCGTGACGGGGGGAATAGGCGAGCAAATAACAGTTCTCATTATCCTGGCAAAGACCGTAAGGGCTTGCCAGTTATTCTTTTTCTCTGTAACGGCGTTTGCCGCCCAAATCCCAGTCGAAGTATTTGAAGGAGATCTGTTTGTTCCGACCAATGGCTTCCTGAATGGCATCCACCGTGTAATAAATGGTCTCGTTCATGCTCTTGACTCGTCCGGAGACCAGCACATTCCGGCAAAGCAGCTTGGCATCATGCTCGTTGCACTGTTTGCAGAGTTTTTCAATCAATTCCCGGGACTTTTTCTCCGTCAGATATCGGCTGGATTGCACAGCGTCGATCAATAGCTTCAATTCCGGAAGCTCAAAGTTCCGGGATGCAATATAGTAACCGCCGTTTTTGCCGGGGACGGAAACTATATCTGCGCCGTAATCCTGCAATGCAGCCACATCGGAGTAAACCGTCTTGCGGTCGCAGGAAATATTATGCTCTCTGTCCAGCATGGCAATGAGTTCAGATGTCCGCACCGGACGCTCCTCCCGGGAGTTTCGTTCCAGATAATCCAGTATGTAAAATATCTTTAATTTTTGGTTGTCAGATTTCGGCATAAGGACACCTCCTGGGATTTTTCTCCATTATAACATTTTGTGCTGCTAATTGGAATAGAAAAATTGATTTTTGCTGCTAAATGTGGTAATGTATATGCAAAAGGAGTGAATGTGATGTTGTATGTTGGTTGTCATCTTTCCGCAAGCGGCGGAAATATGGAAATGATTAAGACTGCGCAGTCCATCGGCGCAAATACCTTTGCCTTTTTCACACGCAACCCCAGAGGCAGTCAAGCCAGAAAAGAAGACCCGGTAGACTGCGCCAATGCTGTGCAAGCGTTGGCGGCGGAGGGGTTTGGCCCGCTGGTTGCTCACGGCGCATATACTATGAATCTTTGTACGGCGGAAGCCGGCGCCCGGGATTTTGCTGCCAGCGTTCTTTGCGATGACCTGCGTCGCATGGCGGCGCTGCCGGGCAACTACTATAACTTCCATCCGGGCAGCCATGTGGGACAGGGAACCGATACGGGTATTTCCCAGATCGTGGATGCTTTGAAGCTGGCTATGGCGCCGGATTATCCCGTGACTGTGCTGCTGGAAACCATGGCAGGCAAGGGCAGCGAGATCGGCGGCAAGTTTGAGGATCTCAAAGCAATCATGGACGGTGTGGGCAAGGACAATATCGGCGTATGCCTGGATACTTGCCATGTGCATGATGCCGGCTATGATATTGTAAATGATTTGGACGGTGTACTGGCGGAGTTTGACCGTGTAGTAGGTCTGGACAAGCTCAAGGCGCTCCATTTGAACGATTCCAAAAACCCCTTTGGCAGCCATAAGGACAGACATGAACTGTTGGGAGAGGGTGATTTGGGCATTGAAGCGTTCCGCAGGGTAGTCAACCATCCGGTTTTGAAAAAACTGCCTATGATTCTGGAAACCCCCAATGAACTGCCGGGTTATGCCCGTGAGATCGCTTTGCTCCGGTCGCTGGAGGTTTAATTTCTGAATTACTTGTAAAGGAGGTGACGATATGTGCGTTTTGACGGGTCTTGTGACAATGCAGGTCTATGCAGATGTATTTACTGCCGCTTTGCGGTGGATGGCGCCGATTCTGGCTGCGCTTCTGCTGTTTCGCTGTATTAAGCCGCTGCTCACATTCCGGCGTGAGCCGGAGATCTGGGCATGGCTGTGCCTTTCTAACGGCAAAAAACTGCCCATTACCCACTGGGAAAATGTAATAGGCAGAAGCAAGCGCAGTGATATCGTCATCGACTTTCCCACGGTGTCCAGAAGCCATGGTGTTCTGACCCGATATGATGACGGCAGCTGGACGATCACCGATGCCGATTCCAAAGATGGTATTTTTGTCAACGGCAAGCGAGTGCGGATCCGTGCGCTGCAGCCGGAGGATATGATATCCATCGGCGGTGTGGAAATGCAGCTGCAGCCGATCTCTCAGCGTCAGGAACAAAAGCTGGCGCAGCTGCGCACCAAGGCATCGTCGTTTTTTACCAGCTTTGGTAATGTAATTCTGCTGACGGTGTTTCAGCTTTTGAGTGGACTTGCATTTGTACTCAATGGCAGTGCTGCGCCCCAAAACATTCTGCTGGGTTTTGGCGGACTGATGGTCTGTCAGTGGCTTTTGCTGTTGTTTTATGTGTGTATTCGCAGAACCTCTTTTGAAGTGGAAACCATTGCGTTTTTCCTATGCACAATGGGCATGTCTGTGATTGCCACGGTTGCGCCGGGCGAGATCCTGAAACAGCTCATCGCTACGGTGTTAGGTTTGGTATTGTTTTTGACGGTGGGTTGGTCGCTGCGTGACCTGGAGCGTGCCAAACTGATTCGCCGGATCGCTGCTGTGGCAGGCATCGGCTTTTTGCTGATCACACTTGTGTTCGGCAAGGAATATTACGGCGCAAAGAACTGGCTGGTGATCGGTTCGCTGTCTTTGCAGCCTTCTGAACTTACTAAGGTATGCTTTGTATTCGTGGGCGCATCTGCCATGGATCGCATCATGACGAAAAAGAATCTGTTTTCGTTTATTTTCTATTCTGTGCTGATCTGTGGCTGTCTTGCGCTGATGAACGATTTTGGTACGGCGCTGATCTTCTTTGGTGCATTCCTTGTGATCGCTTATATGCGTTCCGGCAGCGTGGGAACGCTGGCACTTGCATGCACCGGGCTTGGCTTTGCCGGTGTGGTGGCGTTGAAAATTGCGCCCCATGCGCTGCGCCGGTTCTCCTCGTGGCGACATATTTGGGAAGTGCCGCTGGACGGTGGTTATCAGCAGACACGTGCGCTGATGTGCATGGCTTCCGGCGGTATGCTGGGCATGGGCGTTGGCAATGGCTGGATGAAAAATGTATTTGCTGCTGACTCTGATATGGCGATTGCCACTGTGTGTGAGGAGTGGGGTCTGATTATGCTCACACTGCTGGTGCTCAGCATAGTTGCTTTGGCGATATTTTCTGTTCGCACGGCTGTTGTGGGAAGAAGTAGTTTCTATACCATCGGCGCATGTACCGCTGCCAGCATTATGCTGATGCAGACGATCCTCAATGCCCTTGGTACAGTGGATGTCCTGCCCCTTACGGGTGTGACGTTCCCGTTCTTGTCCAATGGCGGCTCCAGTATGATCTGCGCGTGGGGTCTGCTTGCGTTTATTAAAGCGGCGGACACTCGTCAGAATGCCAGCTTTGCTGTAAAACTGAACAAGGCAGGAGGCGACGAGGATGAATAGAATTGCCGGACGTGCAACCATCGCCTTACTGCTGGTACTGGCGCTTTTGGGCGGTTTTGTGTTCTTTATTTGTGAATATGTTTTCCGTGCCGGAGATTGGGTCATATTCTCCGGATCACCCCATGTGTATAACGGTGGAAATATCGGTTGTGGAGTGATTGAAGACCGTGACGGTGTATTGTTGTTGGATTTGAGCGGACAGCGGACATATGCGGAAGCGGAACAACTGCGTAGATCTGTGGTGCATTGGCTTGGTGATCGCAACGGTAATATCAGCGCACCGGCGCTTTCTGCCTATGCGGCGGAATTGGCTGGTTTTGATCTGCTTAACGGTATCTATTCCTATGCCGGCACCGGCGGTACGGCACAGCTGACACTGTCTGCCCAAGTGCAGGCGGTGGCACTGGAAGCCATGGGCGAGTATAAGGGTACCATTGGTGTTTATAACTATAAGACCGGCGAATTGATCTGCGCTGTGACCACACCTACCTACGATCCGGATAATGCACCGGACATAGCGGGTGATGATGCGCAGCAGTATGACGGCCTGTATATCAACCGGTTTGTGCAGTCGCTGTATACCCCCGGCTCGATCTTTAAGATCGTAACTCTTGCAGCGGCCATCGAAACGATCCCGGATATTACCGAGCAGACCTTTGTTTGCAGAGGCAGTTGCGTTGTGGATGGTCAGGAAATCATTTGCGATGGCACTCACTGGGAGCAGGATCTGAAAACAGCCTTCCGCAATTCCTGCAACTGCGCTTTTGCGCAGATCGCACAGCAACTGGGTCAGGAGACCCTGAGCCGGTATGTGGAGCAATTCGGTGTATTGGATGCGGTGACATTTGATGGCATTACTACCACTGCAGGTGCGTTTGATCTGTCCAATGCCAATCTGGCGGATACGGCCTGGGCGGGTGTCGGACAATATACTGACTTGGTGAATCCCTGCAGCTTTTTGACATTTGTGGGCGCGATTGCCGGCGGCGGCAAGGGAACGACTCCCTATCTGGTGGAAAAGGTGACCTCTGATGGCATCAAAAGTTATTCTGCCAGCACCGTCAGAAATGATCGTATCATGTCCGCTGCCACTGCCCAGATTCTGCAGGAATATATGGCGTTTAATGTAACGGATAAGTACGGCAGCGAGAATTTCCCTGGCTTGACCGTGTGTGCCAAGACCGGTACTGCGGAAGTGGGTGGCGATAAGAAACCCAACGCCATGATCGCCGGTTTTGTATCTGACGAAGCGTATCCTCTGGCATTTGTGATCGCTGTGGAGGATGCCGGCTACGGTAAAACGGTGTGTGTACCCATATTGTCAAAAGTGCTTGCCGAATGTAAGGCAGTGCTGGATGCCCAGTGAGAAAAAACCATATATAAGTTCGGCGGTTAAATTCATAACACCTCCTGCATACAATGTGCAGGGGGTGTTTTTATGTGCCGGCAAAACCAGCTTTGGGGCTGTATGATGCTGTCCTTTGGATTGGGTGTGTTGATTGGTATTTGGGTAGAGGGTGGTTTTTTGTCCCATTGTTTTGGCTTCTGCATGATATTTATAGGGTGCGCTATCGCAAGAAACAAATAGGCATATACTTGTCCTTCGGTGAATATAATGCAGTAGCAAAGGAGTGATATATGTGCAGTTGCAGTTTAATCAATCGGTGATCCCGTGCCAGAATTCCATAAAACGGGAAATGCAGTGTCAGGAACAAACCCAGGAAGTACGTATTAACGACGGCATGCCGGACATTGGACGGGTGCTGGCCAGCTGGGGACAGCCGGTGATCCGTGGAAAGGAATGGCGCTCGGGGAATGTGGGTGTGTCCGGAGGTGTGATGGTCTGGACATTATACGAACCCGAGGAAGGCGGCGAGCCCCAATGTGTCGAAACGTGGTTGCCATTTCAGATGAAATGGGATGTCCCACAGACACAGCAGGACGGGATCGCAGAAGTTAGCCCGATGCTGCGCAGCGTGGATGCTCGCTTGCTTACCGCAAGAAAGCTGATGATACGAGCTAATATAGGCGTGCTGGGACAAATGTGGGAGCCAACGGAAATTACCGTATATACTCCGTCGGAATTGCCGGAGGATGTACAAGTGCTGCAAAATGTTTATCCCACCCAGCTGCCCGTAGAGGCAGGTGAGAAAGCGTTTGCGCTGGATGATGTACTGTCTTTCCCGGCATCTGCGCCCGGTGTGAGCAAGGTGCTGCGTTATTGTTTACAACCAACACTGATGGAGAAAAAGATCGTGACTGACAAGCTGGTTATTCGTGGCGTTGGGATGCTCAGCGTACTGTATTTGGGAATGGATGGGAAACTACATACCTGGGAGTTTGAATTGCCGTTTTCCCAATACACACAGCTGCAAAAGGAATATGAATCTTGTGCCGATGCCCGTATCCGCTTTGCGGTTACCGCTTTGGAATTGGAGCAGGGCGAGGAAGAAACCTGGAATCTGAAAGCCGGCATCACTGCGCAGTATGTGGTGTATGATTGCGTAAAAGTGCAGTTGGCAGAGGATATGTACAGTACCTGCCGCCATGTGGATTTACAGATTGATCAGTTGCAGACTTCTGCGCTGCTGGATGTATTTTCTCATACGATTCAGGCGGAGTGTTCGCCCAATGATTCCTATGTCGATGTAGTGGATGGTGCGTTCTATCCGGATCAGCCAAGATTGATCCGGGAGGGCGACCGGGTGGTTGCAGAGCTGTCTGGTGTATTCCATGTGCTGTGTTATGATGAATCCGGCATGCTGCAGGGCAGCACTATGCATTGGGAAAATGAATGGCAAATGGACGCCGCTCCGGAAGCGGCTGTAGAAATGCTGGCGCAGTCTGCCGGCAAAGTGCAGGCAACCGCTGGGATGGATATGTTGCACATGCGTTGTGATCTCAACCTTCAGGTACAAACCAATGGCACAGCAGGCATGCCTATGCTTACGGGCGCAACCTTGGGTGAGCAGTTAAGCAATACGGCAGAAAGACCCAGTGTGATCTTGTGCAGAGCCGGAGATGACAGTTTGTGGGAAATCGCAAAACGCTCCGGCTCCACGGTGGACAAAATTCGCATGGTCAATGCCATTGAGCAAGAACCGGACAGTGAACAAATGCTGTTGATTCCCTTATCCTAATAAAATTGCCGCCGCTGCGTGGGAGATACGCAGCGTGGGTTTTGGCGGATTGTCGCATTCGGGGGAATGTCCACCGAAAATACAATAAAACAAATGTTGTGAGGATACAAGGAAATACTGTCGAAGGATAGATTATTATACTTGTTTTATTGGCCAGCTGGTGGTATAATAAATTGAAAAAATATTTACAGAAGGTGTAATGAATATGATTAAGATCGATATTTATTCAGGATTTCTTGGCGCAGGTAAAACCACTCTGATCAAGAAAATGATTTCCGAGGCTTATCGGGGCGAAAAATTAGTACTGATCGAGAATGAATTTGGCGAGATTGGTATCGACGGCGGCTTTTTGCAGGATGCCGGTATCAACATTACGGAAATGAATTCCGGCTGCATTTGCTGCAGCCTGGTTGGCGATTTCGGTAAGGCGCTGACCCAGGTTATCGATGAGTATGCGCCGGATCGCATCGTGATCGAGCCTTCCGGCGTGGGCAAGCTCTCCGACGTGATTGCTGCGGTTAAGAAGGTTACAAATGATCAGGTTGAGCTGGGATATACAGTTGCGGTTGTGGATGCCGGAAAGGTCAAGGTGTATACCAAGAACTTCGGTGAATTCTACAACAATCAGATCGAAACAGCCACAACGATTATCTTGTCCCGTACAGATGATATTCCCCAACAAAAGCTGGATACTGCCGTTGACATGCTGCGCCAGCGCAATGCTAATGCAACCATCGTTACAACTCCTTGGGATGCATTGACCGGTGAGCAGTTGGCAGAGGCAATGGAGGGCGAGGCTTCTCTTGCTAAATCTCTGGAAGCGCTGGAGCATGCGCATCACCACCATCACCATGACGAGCATTGCTGCTGCGGTCACGATCATGAACATGAACACCATCACCATGACCATGACGAGCATTGCTGCTGTGGTCACGATCATGAACATGAGCATCATCATCATGACCATGATGAGCATTGCTGCTGTGGTCACGATCACGAACATGAACACCATCACCATGACCATGATGAGCATTGCTGCTGTGGTCACGATCATGAACATGAACACCATCACCATGACCATGACGAGCATTGCTGCTGTGGTCACGATCATGAACATGAACACCATCACCATGACCATGATGAGCATTGCTGCTGTGGTCACGACCACAACCACGAGCATCACCATCATGCCGATGAGGTCTTTACCTCCTGGGGTGTGGAAACTGCCAAGAAATTTACCCAGGAGCAGATTGGCGAAGCACTGAAAAAGCTGGATTCCCGGGAATATGGCTTTGTTTTGCGTGCAAAGGGTATACTTGCGGCAGCTGATGGCAGTTGGATTCACTTTGACTATGTTCCCGGTGAAGCCAACATTCGTACCGGCAGCGCTGCTGTTAACGGCAAGCTGTGTGTAATCGGTGCAGATATGGATACACATGATATTGCGCAGTTGTTTGGAGTGTAAGTTATGATCCAAATTCCCGTATATGTCTTTACCGGTTTTTTAGATTCCGGTAAGACGAAGTTTATTCAGGAAACACTTGAGGATCCCCGTTTTAATGCCGGTGAGCGCACATTGCTGCTGGTGTTTGAGGAGGGCGAGGAGGAGTATGATTCCTCCACATATCCCCATCAAAATGTATATCTGGAAGTGCTAGACCAGCAGACTGTTACGACAAAACAACTGCAGTCGCTGGCAAAGAAATACCGTGCCCAGCGAGTTGTTGCGGAGCTCAACGGTATGCAATTGGTGGGTGATCTGTACAGCCGTTTTCCTAGTGATTGGGTGGTTGCCCAGGAAGTGATGTTTGCCGATGCCACTACCATTATGGCATATAATGCCAATATGCGAAATCTGGTGATGGACAAGCTGGTGGGCGGTCAGATGGTGGTATTTAATCGCCTGACACCCGGCGCAGACACTTCGGCACTGCACAAGCTTGCCAGAGCCGCCAACCGCCGGATCGATATTCTTTATGATTACACTGACGGCACAACTGCCTTTGATGATGTGCAAGACCCCTTGCCCTTTGACATCCATGCCCCGGTAATTATGATCAATGATGAGGACTATGCTATTTGGTATCGGGATGTTACCGAGGAAGCCCAGAAGTACGATGGGAAAACTGTCAGCTTTAAGGGTCAGGTGGCAATGCTCCGCCGCAGCCGTGGGGATATGTTTGCCCCCGGTCGATTTGTGATGACTTGCTGCGCAGATGATATTCAGTTCTGCGGAATTCCTTGCAACTATCCCCAGGCATCCACATTGACCAGCAGGGAATGGGTAGCTGTAACAGCCACTGTTCGTGCAGAGAAGCATCCGTTATATAAGGGTGAAATTGGGCCTGTGCTGACGGCGCTGCGTGTTGAAAAGGCAGAGCCTGCGGCAGAAGATGTAGCTACATTCTGATTGAAAGGAGATACGTATGTATCAGCCTCTGGCAGACCTCCTGCGTCCCCAGACGTTGGATGAGGTCTTTGGACAAGAGCATATTCTGGGCGAGGGCGCTGTACTGCGTCGCCTTGTAAATTCCGGCAATATACCCAATATGATTTTCTACGGCCCCAGCGGCACGGGAAAGACTACGGTTGCCAATATTATTGCCAAGCAGACAAACCGTACATTGTATCAGCTTAATGCCACAACGGCATCCACAGCAGATATTAAGAACATTGTTGCGCAGTTAGATACCTTTATGGCGCCTAACGGTGTGCTTCTGTATTTGGACGAGATTCAATCCTTTAATAAAAAGCAGCAGCAATCGTTGTTGGAGTACATTGAAAACGGCAAAATCACCCTGATCGCATCTACCACGGAAAACCCTTATTTCTATGTGTTCAATGCGATTTTGAGCCGTTCTACGGTATTTGAGTTTAAGCAGATTTCGTCTGCCGCCGCTTTACAGGCTGTGAAACGAGCGGTATCGTTCCTTGAAAATCGGACTGCATTACGTGCTGTGCCGGAGGAGGGTGCGCTGGAATATATTGCCGGCGCTTGCGGCGGCGATCTGCGCAAGGCTATGAATGCGGTAGAAGTGCTTTTCTCTGCCGGTATGACCCAAGGCGATGAAATTGCTTTGACCTTGGCGGATGCCAAGGCAGTCACCCAAAAGAGCGCATTGCGTGCAGACCGTGACGGTGATAATTTTTACGATTTACTCTCTGCTTTGCAAAAGAGTATTCGTGGCTCTGACCCGGATGCGGCAGTGCATTATCTTGCCCGGCTTCTGGAGGCTGGGCAAATGCAGGCGGCTTGCCGTCGCTTGATGGTGATCGCTGCAGAGGATGTGGGTCTTGCGTATCCCATGATCATTCCTATTGTCAATTCCAGCGTAGATATGGCGCTGAAACTGGGCATGCCGGAGGCACGGATCGCATTAGGCGATGCAGCAGTTCTGATGGCGACTGCCCCTAAGTCCAATTCCGGCCATGTTGCGCTGGATCGTGCTTTGGATGATGTGCGTAAGGGCATGGGCGGAGATTTCCCCCGACATTTGCAAAATATGCATGCAGATACCTATACCCAGGAACGGGAGCAGGGTTATCAATATCCCCATAATTATCCCAATAACTGGATTGACCAGCAGTATCTGCCGGATGATCTGGTGGGCACGAAATACTATACATACGGCGATAACAAATTGGAGCAGGCAGCCAAGCAATATTGGCATGCTATCAAGGGGAAGGAACAGTAATGGATATTCGTTTAGGTGATATTTTGTTAATGAAAAAACCCCACCCCTGCGGAGAAAAGCAATGGCTGGTTCTGCGTACCGGCGCAGATTTTCGCCTGCGTTGCATGGGTTGTGGACACGAGGTCATGACACCCAGATTCAAAGCGGAAAAAAATATTCGTTCTGTTACACGTGAAGAATCGCCATAAATAAACGGCAGCCGAGAAAATCGGCTGCCGTATTTTTTGTTTCCCGGCGCAAGGATGCAGAAGCGCCCCTAAGACAAGCTGATTCTTGCGATAAAACAACTCTGTTTTGTGACGGCATTTTTGAAGACGAGCCGATATACTGGGCATATACAATTTACGTATGGAGGGGTTGTATGACAGTGTATGCGGATCTTGTAATGCTTCTGAATTTCTTGGTGGACTATTTGCTGCTGGTGGGTACTAACAGACTTTGCGGCTTTCCTCCCGGCAGGCGAGGGGCAGCCTTGGCGGCTGGAATCGGCGGTATTTATGGGGGCATTTGCGTATTTCCCCGCTTTTCATTTATGGGTAACATTATCTGGCGATTGGTGTGTTTGTGCCTTTTGTGTGTTGTGGCATTTGGATTATCCAAAAGCGCTGTCCGGCGGGGTGCGGTGTTTGTTCTGCTCAGTATGGCGCTAGGCGGGGTGTCCTCTTTGCTAAATCAGGGTGGGGTGTGGTCACTGCTGTTAGCAGCAGGCGGTATTTGTATTATTTGTTCTGTTGGTTTTCGTGACCGGCTGGGTGCGGTTTCTTATATCCCGGTGGAATTGAATTATATGGGCAAGCATGTTGCGCTGACCGCTTTGGCGGACACGGGAAATACCTTGCTTGATCCTATTACCGGCAGACCGGTGCTGATCATAGATGCCGATTCGGCATGGCGTCTGACCGGATTGTCCCAGCAGCAGCTTTGCAGCCCGGTGGATGCGATGACGCAAGCTCTGTTGCCGGGGCTGCGACTGATCCCGTATCACGGCGTTGGTCAGTCAGGTGGACTTTTGCTGGCCATGCGTATGCAGGATGTACGGATCGGCAAATGGCGTGGCAGTTCTTTGGTGGCATTTGCACCAAATGGGTTAAGCAGAGAAGGTGCGTATCAAGCGTTGACAGGAGGAGCGGCATAATGGATAAACTGGTGGCTTTTTTAGTAAAAATCGGTCTGTTGCAGCCAAGGGAACTGCATTACATAGGCGGCGCTGATATTTTACCGCCGCCGCTGAAAGGCGATGAGGAACAAAATGCCTTGAAATTACTGGAGCAAGGGGATGATGATGCAAAAAGAATGCTCATCGAGCATAACTTACGGCTAGTGGTATTTATTGCCCGGCGGTTTGAAAATACCGGGGTCAATCTGGAGGATCTGATATCCATTGGGACGATCGGCCTGATAAAAGCAATCGGAACATACCGCAGAGACAAGAATATCAAGTTGGCAACCTATGCCTCCCGGTGCATTGAAAATGAGATATTGATGCATATTCGCAAGATTTCCAACCAAAAGACGGAAGTGTCATTGGACGAGCCGATTAATATGGACTACGATGGGAATGAACTGCTTTTGTCAGATATTTTAGGTACGGATGAGGATATGATTCTGCGTCCCATGGAGGACGATGTGGACCTTCGGCTTCTGCGGCAGGCGGTGAAAGAACTGCCTCAACGAGAGCGGGAAATCGTGGTGATGCGGTTTGGTTTAGACGGTCGGCAGGAACTGACACAGAAGGAAGTGGCGGAGCAATTGGGAATCTCTCAGTCTTATATTTCCCGGTTGGAAAAAAGGATCATGCTTCGGCTTCGCAAGGAAATACTGCGGCAAACTAGCTGTGTGTAAATATATCAATATTTATACTTGCATTTACTGAACAATTCTGCTATAATCGATACAAAATGATATCGATAATATTTTATATCGATTAAATGCAGGAGGAGTATATGGAAAGAAAAGAGATATCCAAGTCTGTTTTGAAGCGTCTGCCGGGTTATTTGGCATACCTTAAGAGTCTGCCCGAAAACGCATCCCCTTACATTTCTGCTACTGCACTGGCAAATGCTTTGTCCATGGGCGAAGTCCAGGTGCGAAAGGATCTGGCGCAGGTTTCCGACGGCGGCAGACCGAAAATCGGCTATCTGCGTGAAAGCCTGATGGAAGATATCAGCCAGTTCCTTGGCTATGACAACACCACAGATGCGATCCTGGTTGGTGCTGGCAAGCTGGGTCAAGCGCTTTTGGGTTACGGCGGCTTCAGCGCTTATGGCTTAAATATTCTGGCGGCATTTGACTCTCAACCCGGTGAGAATCGCTTGGTGGAGGAGAAGCCGATTTATCCCATGGAGGATATGGAGGCATTCTGCCGTAATCACAAAGTTTTGATGGGAATTATCACTGTACCGGCTGAATATGCCCAAGGTGTATGTGATCAGCTGATCAAATGTGGCATCAAGGCTGTATGGAATTTTGCCCCCAAGCATTTGGATGTACCCAAGGGCATTTTGGTTCAGAATGAGAATATGGCAACGTCCTTGGCGGTGTTGTCCATGCACTTGCAGGCGCAAATCAAAGATAATAATTAAAAATATCCCGGTACACTTCGGTGTACCGGGATGTTTTTTATTTCGCAGGTTTGAAGCTGTCCTTCAAGCTGACACTGCGGTTAAATACCAAATGATCAGCAGAGCAGTCCTTGCTATCGGGGCAGAAGTAACCCAGACGCATGAACTGGTAAGATGCAGGTGCTTTCGCATCCTTCAGGCTCATCTCTACCTTGCAGCCGGTGAGAATCTCCAAAGAGTTGGGATTCAGGCATGCCAGGAAGTCCTTGCCTGCAGCGTCGGGGTCAGGATCGTCAAACAGATTGCTGTACTGACGCACTTCTGCATCAACGCAGTTGTTTGCGTCCACCCAGTGAATAGTAGCGCCCTTGATCTTTCTGCCGTCAGCGGGATCACCGCCACGGGATTCGGGGTCGTAGGTTGCCAGGACTTCAATCACGTTGCCTTCGTCATCTGTAACACAGCCGGTGCAGGTGATCACATAAGCACCCTTCAGACGGCACTCCGGTCCGTTGGGATACAGACGTTTATACTTGGGGATGGGCTCTGCCAGGAAGTCGTCGCTTTCGATCCACAGATTCCGGGAGAAGGTGACCTGACGGGTGCCTGCCTCGGGATCGTTGGGGTTATTTTCTACCTCAACCAATTCAGACTGACCTTCGGGGTAGTTGGTGATGGTCAGCTTCACCGGCTTCAGCACTGCCATAACACGCTGTGCGGTCTCGTTCAGATCCTCACGCAGACAGTATTCCAGGAAGCCAAATTCGATGGTGTTAGGGGACTTTGCAACACCAACACGGTCACAGAAATTCCGGATTGCCTTGGGCGTATAGCCACGACGGCGCAGGCCGCAAAGTGTGGGCATACGGGGGTCGTCCCAGCCGGATACGTAGTTATTTTCCACCAAAGCACGAAGCTTGCGCTTGGATAGTACCGTGTGGTCGATACCCAACCGGGCAAACTCGATCTGACGGGGGTAGTGGGGAACGGATACATTTTCCACAACCCAGTTGTAAAGAGGACGGTGATTCTCGAATTCCAAAGAGCAAAGGCTGTGGGTAATGCCCTCCAAAGCGTCCTGAATGGGATGTGCAAAGTCGTACATGGGGTAAATGCACCACTTATTGCCCTGACGGTGATGCTCCATGTGACGGATTCGGTAGATCACCGGGTCACGCATATTGAAGTTGCCGGAGGCAAGATCGATCTTTGCTCGCAGGGTATACTTGTTATCCTCGAACTCGCCGTTGCGCATCCGGGTAAACAGATCCAGGCTTTCCTCGATAGGACGGTCACGCCAGGGGGAGGTGGCAGGGGTATTCAGATCGCCACGCATTTCTTTTGCCTGCTCGGGAGTCAGCTCACAAACGTAAGCCAAACCTTTTTTGATCAGCTCCACAGCGTATTCGTAGTCTTTCTCGAAGTAGTCGGAACCGTAGTAAAAACGGTCGCCCCAGTCGAAACCCAACCAGTGAATATCTTCTTTGATGGCTTCAACAAACTCCACATCTTCTTTTGTGGGCTTGGTGTCGTCCATACGCAGATTGCACAGACCCCCGAACTTTTCAGCAGTGCCAAAGTCAATGATCAGCGCCTTGCAGTGGCCGATATGCAAATAGCCGTTGGGTTCAGGCGGGAAACGAGTATGCACGGTCTGACCGGCATATCTGCCACCCTCGGCAATATCTTCCTCAATAAAGGCATGGATGAAATTTTTGCTCTCTGTAATTTCAGCCATTTTTATCATCCTCTCTGTTAGAAAAATTTGCAAATATTATAACCTATCCTATCTATTTTTGCAACTGGTAATCCGGAATATTCTGTATAAAACCGTAATGTTGTAAAATTTCAGAAAACAATTTGAGAAATTGCAAAATTCTTGTTGTCAATTTGGTCAATTTATTATAAAATATAGTTTAATAGAGAGGAGTGATTTCATTGTCGAATATCAGATATAAGCGCATCCTGCTGAAGGTCAGCGGAGAGGCGCTGGGACAAGTGACATCTCAGGGCGATGGCTTTGGTTTGGATTTCTCCAAGATCAACGCTGTGTGCGCTTCCATCAAGCAGTGTGTGGATATGGGTGTGCAGGTCGGTCTGGTTGTTGGCGGCGGTAATTTCTGGCGCGGTGTCAAGAACGGCGAAGGCAAAATGCAGCGCTCTCATGCAGATGCTATGGGTATGCTGGCAACGGTTATGAATGCTATTGCTGTGGCGGATGCGCTGGAGGAGCAGGGCGTGGATGCCCGTGTACTTACCGCAGTGGAAATGAATAAGTTTGCAGAGTATTTTACCAGAGATACGGCAAACCGTTACCTGAACGAGGGTAAGGTAGTAGTCTTTGCGGCAGGTACGGGAAATCCCTATTTCTCTACAGATACCGGCGCAGTGCTGCGTGGTGTGGAGATCGAGGCGGATGCAGTGCTGATGGCAAAGAATATCGATGGCATCTATTCTGCAGACCCCAAGAAAGATCCTACTGCAGTGAAGTATGACCGTTTGACTTACAATCAGGTCTTGGAGCAGGGTCTTAAGGCAACGGACATTACCGCTATGGCCCTGGCTATGGACAACAATATGCCCATGGTTTGCTTCGGCTTGTCTGAGGAAAACAGTATTATCCGTGTGGTGCAGGGCGAATCTGTCGGCACTACCGTTACCAATTAAATTCAGGAGGAAATTACAATGAGTGTTGATTTTACCGATTACGGAAGAAGAATGGAAAAGGCTCTGGATCATTTGGCAGAGGAGTTTGGCGCTGTTCGTGCAGGTCGTGCCAATGCAAAAGTTCTGGACCGCATTACTGTTGAATATTATGGCAGTGAAACACCTTTGAACGGTGTGGCTACCATTTCCACCCCCGATGCCCGTACGCTGGTTATCCAGCCTTGGGATACCACCTTGCTCAAGGAGATCCAGAAGGCGATCCAGGCAAGTGACCTAGGCATCAATCCTCAGAATGACGGCAAGGTCGTCCGTCTGATTTTTCCCCAGCTGACGGAGGAGCGCCGCAAGGAACTGACCAAGCAGGTTAAGAAGTATGCTGAGGACTCCAAGGTGGCAATGCGTAACGTTCGCCGTGACGGTATGGACTACGTTAAGAAGCTAAAGAAGGATTCTGAGATCACCGAGGATGAGCAGAAGAAGGCAGAAAAAGATCTGCAGGACCTGCTGGACAAATACATTAAGAAAGCAGACGAGGCCCTTGCCGCTAAGGAAAAGGAACTGATGTCTATTTAATTTCAATGGGGGCGCTTGCGTCCCCATTATGTTACGATAAAGAGGTGTATTTTTATGACATCTTCAAAAAATGAAAAGACTGCGATTGCGCCGCCCCGGCATATTGCCATTATTATGGACGGTAATGGCCGCTGGGCGAAAAAGCGTGGTCTGCCCCGTACGGCGGGTCATGCCGCCGGTGCGGAAACATTCCGGAAAATTGCAAATTATTGCCGCACCTTGGGTGTGGAATATCTGACGGTATATGCATTTTCCACTGAAAACTGGAAGCGTTCCGCCGATGAAGTCAGTGCAATTATGAAATTGCTTGGCAATTACCTACGGGAAGCACTGCAGGATATGGAAAAGAACCATGTTCGGTTTAAGTTTTTTGGCGATCTGAGCCGTCTGAGTCCGGAACTGCAAAAGCTTTGTGCGGATGCGGAAAGCCGCTCTGCAGTTTTTGGCGATGTGCAGGTGAACTTTTGCCTGAATTACGGCGGCAGAGATGAGCTGGTCAAGGCGGCACAGGCATTCGCAAAGGATGTAGTTGTTGGTAAGTATCAGCCGGAAATGCTCAGTGAGGATATTCTGGCATCCTATCTGTATTCTGCGGACGTGCCGGATCCGGAACTTATTATTCGTCCCTCCGGTGAAATGCGTACCAGCAACTTCTTGCTGTGGCAATCTGCCTATTCCGAATACGTATTTATGGATGTTCTTTGGCCGGATTTTGAGCCGGAGGATTTGGACAAGGCGATTGCGGAATACCACAGACGAAACCGCCGCTTTGGAGGTGTATGATATGAAGACTCGTGTGATTACGGCAGTAGTTGCGCTTCCTTTGTTATTGTTGGTACTGCTGGTTGTCCCGAAAACCATCACTGCGGTTATAGCCGGTTTGGCAGCTGCAGTTGCGGCTTATGAATTACTCTCCGGAACCGGTTTGGTGAAAAATCTGCGCCTGTGCATCTATTCCATGGTCGCTGCATTTTGGTGCGTACTGTGGTGCGGTCTGGGTATTGGTTATGGCTGGCTTTTGCTGGGAATACTGATATTCTGGGTGGCAATCTTTGCCGAGATGATGGCAAGCGATATGAAGCTGGAGTTTGATAAGGCGGCGATCTGTTTTTGCGGCGGTATTTTACTGCCTATCCTGCTTGGTTCGCTGGTGCGTATGCACGCAGATGAAAAGGGCAGATTTTTGATTCTGATCCCGTTTATTCTTGCATTTCTTTCTGATACCGGTGGCTATTTTGCCGGTCTGAACTTCGGAAAGCACAAATTAGCGCCTACGATCAGCCCGAAAAAGACGGTAGAGGGTGTATTTGGCGGCGTGATTGGCGCAGTTGCCGGCATGCTGATTTATTGCCTGGTTCTGGATGTCCTGTTTGAAATGCATGTCCATTACGGCTATGCGGTTTTGTACGGCGTGATTGGTGCCGGTGCTGCTGTTTTTGGCGATCTGTGTTTCAGTGTCATCAAGCGTCAAACCGGCATTAAGGATTACGGAATGATATTCCCCGGACATGGCGGTATTTTGGATCGACTGGATTCTATTATGGTAGTAGCGCCGCTGACAGAAGTGTTGTTGCTTCTGTTGCCGGTGGTGGTGTAAATTATGGTAAAGTGTGTAAGCATACTGGGCTCTACCGGCTCCATCGGTCGGCAGACCCTGGATATTATCGATAATCTCAATATTCCCGTTTGTGCCCTGACGGCTGGCACAAATGCCCAGCGTATGGCGCAGCAGTGCCGGCAGTATCGCCCGGCACTGGCGGTCATGGCGACACAGGAGGCGGCACAGCAGCTGGCTGATTTAATCGCAGACCTGCCCATTGAAATCGCCTGGGGCGAGGACGGATTGATTCGTGCCGCTACCATGGAGCAAGCGGATTGCGTGATCACTGCGGTAGTCGGTATGGTGGGTCTGAAGCCTACTTTGGCTGCAATTCGTGCAGGAAAACGCATTGGTCTTGCCAATAAGGAAACCTTGGTGTGCGCCGGCGAACTGGTTATGGCAGAGGCAAAGAAATACCAAACGGAGATCATTCCCGTGGATTCTGAACATTCGGCCATATTCCAGTGCCTAATGGGCATGCATGACCACAGAGAAATCAAGCGTTTGATCCTGACTTGCTCCGGCGGCCCTTTCTTTGGTAAAACAAAAGAGGAACTGGGTGTGGTGACAAAAGCGGACGCCCTGCGTCATCCCAACTGGAAAATGGGTGAAAAAATCACCATTGACTGCGCTACGCTTATGAACAAAGGCCTGGAAGTGATCGAGGCTATGCGCTTGTACGACCTGCCTTTGGAGCAGGTGGACGTGGTGATCCACCGTCAAAGCATCGTGCACAGTTTTGTGGAGTTTGTTGACGGCGCTGTGATGGCGCAGCTGGGAAGCCCGGATATGCGTTTGCCGATCCAGTTGGCTATGACCTACCCGGAGCGAACGGCATGTCCGGTGGAGCCTCTGGATCTGACAAAGTGCGGCGCACTGACCTTTGTGGAGCCGGATATGGAAGCATTCCCGTGTCTTGCTTTGGCACGTGCTTGCGCAAAAGCAGGCGGCACGGCTTGCCCCGTCATGAACGGCGCCAATGAAGCGGCGGTTGCCCAATTCCTGCGTGGCGAGATCGGTTTTTATGATATTTACCGCAAGGTTGCCCATGCTGTGGATACTGTCCCGTTTATTCAGAACCCCACGCTGGAACAAATCCTGGAATCTGACAGACTTGCCCGGGAGTGTGTAATTTCTAATTGAAACGAGGCTTAAAATGAGCATCTTTTTTGCGATCCTGCTGTTTAGTTTTTTGATCTTTATTCACGAGCTGGGACACTTTGTTGCAGCCAAGCTGTCCGGTGTACAAGTAAATGAATTTGCGCTGTTTATGGGTCCTGCTATATTCAAAAAGCAGGTAGGGGAGACCTTGTACTCCATCCGCTGTATTCCCATTGGCGGTTATTGCGCCATGGAGGGTGAGGATACGGATTCTGACAATCCCCGTTCTTTTGGCAGTGCAAAATGGTGGAAACGGCTGATTATTTTGGTTGCCGGCGCATTTATGAATTTTGTGGTTGGCGTGCTGATTATGGTTATTGTCTATATGCCTGCCAAACAGTTTGTTGTGCCGGTGATCAGCAGTTTTGAAAGCTACAGCACTGTGAACCAGGAAGGTGGTTTGCAGGTTGGCGATCAGATTCTGGAGCTGGACGGAGAAAAAATCTATACACAATCCGATTTCTCTATGATCTTGGCTATGAATCCCGGAGATGTGCACGATATTGTGGTAGAGCGTGCCGGTGATAAGGTTGTTCTGAATGACTTCGAAATGCTGCGCCATGAGGTTGCAGATGAAAATGGCAAAACAAGTATGTTGTTTGGCATGAATTTTACCATTGTGGATGCGGATCTGGGCGGTAAGCTCAACTATGCCTGGTGCAGCTCCTTGAATACTGTGCGTACAGTTCGAATGAGCTTGCAAATGCTTCTGTCCGGCAAAGCCAATCTGCAGGATATGGCAGGCCCGGTGGCGATCGTGCAGCTTATGTCAGAAACAGCAGAATCCTCGGATACTGTCCTGGATGCAACATTAAACATGTTGTATTTTGGCGCTTTTATCGCTATCAATCTGGCGGTAATGAATATGCTGCCCGTACCGGCTTTGGATGGCGGCAGAGTTGTGGCGCTTTTGCTGACAACGGCTATCGAAAAAGTAACGAAAAAGAAAATCGATCCCAAGTATGAGGGTTATATTCACGGTGTTGGTATGATCTTGCTGCTGGGACTGATGGCTTTGGTTATGTTCAAAGATATATTTACGATTATTAAGGGGTGATCCCATGACCAGACAGATAAAGGTGGGCAATGTTCTCATTGGCGGCGGCGCACCGGTGGCGATCCAATCCATGCTCAACACCAAGACCACGGATGTGGAGGGCTCTTTGGAGCAGATCAAGCAACTGGCGACAGCCGGCTGTCAGATCGTGCGTTTGGCTGTGCCAAATATGGAAGCAGCCAAAAGTTTTGCACAGATTTGTCAGCAGTCTGCGCTGCCGTTGGTGGCGGATATTCACTTCGACTATAAGCTGGCGATCGCTGCCGCAGAAGGCGGCGCAGCCAAGATCCGCATCAATCCCGGCAATATTGGCGGTGAGGAACGTGTCAAAGCGGTTGTAGATGCCTGTAAGGCGCATAATATTCCTATACGCATAGGTGTCAACGGCGGCAGTTTGGATAAGAAACTGCTGGAGAAATACGGTCATCCTACGGCAGAAGCCCTAGTGGAAAGTGCGTTTGAACACCTTGCGCTGCTGGAGAAATACGGATTCTACGATACCTGTGTATCTATGAAATCCTCTGCTGTGCCGACTATGGTTGCAGCTGCCCGGTTGTTCCGCCAGCGCTGCGATTATCCGTTGCATATCGGCGTGACCGAAACCGGCCCGGTAAGAATGGGTCTGATGAAATCCGCTATGGGCATCGGTGCGCTTTTATTGGACGGAATTGGTGATACCATACGCGTAAGCCTGACAGATGATCCGGTGGAGGAAGTCTATGCCGCCAAGGATATTCTGAAGGCGGCCGGCCTGCGTAAGGATGGCGTGAATATTATTTCCTGCCCCACCTGCGGACGGACACAGATCGACCTGATCGGTCTTGTGAACCAGGTGGATAAAGCCTTGAAAGACTGTCAAAAGCCGATCACAGTTGCTGTGATGGGTTGTGTGGTCAACGGACCGGGCGAGGCACGGGAGGCAGATATTGGCGTTGCCGGCGGCGATGGCTGCGGCATGTTGTTTGAAAAGGGTGTGCAGACCCAGAAACTGCCTTATGATGAACTGTTACCTGCATTACTAAAGAGAATTGAGGAGCTTTGAGACCCTATGGCCGAACAGATCGGATTGCTGAATATGTTCTCACGGTACGAGCCGCCTGAGGAGCTTTATGATATGCTTTCTCAGACGCTGGTTACCGCTGCAGATATTGATCCCGCCACCCGGCGAATTGGGGTGACGGCAACTTCTGACAATTACATATCCTATCGTGATCTGGAGCAGGTCGCTGAATCCATTGGTGTTGTTTATGGTTTGCGCTCTGTGAGCCTGGATGTCAAGCATCCGAGCCATCAGCTTAGCAAGGTTGAGCCGGATGAACTGATGAGAATGTTTGTGTTGGAAGATTCCAGAACTCGTGGTTCTCTTGCTGGCGCAGATTGGGAATGGGAGGAGAATCAACTGACCATTCACCTGAAAGGTAACGGCAAAGCAGAGCTGGAAAAGTGCGTTCCGGCTGTGAAATTTATACTTTCCAACCGGTTTGGTGTTGATGTACAGATTCAGATTTGTTCTGGAGAGAGTTTGGAGGGACAAGCTCTATTTGATGCTATGGAAAAAATGCGGTCTGATGTGATCGCAGAATTGCCCAAGACCCCCGTGTTTGTACAGAAAGAGCAAGCACCGGAAAACAACGGCGCAATCTTCGGCAAACCCTTTAAGGGCAAGTCTGTGCCCATGTACGAGCTGAACCTGGATATGGGTTTTGTGATCGTTGAGGGCAAGGTGTTCCATACGGAACATAAGGAACTGACCAAGCGTAATGCGTGGGTGATAAACTTTGATATTACCGATAACACATCCTCTGTCCGTGTTAGCCGCTTTATGGAGAATCGGGAAGCCAAATCTTTGCTGGATTCTGTGGGCGAGGGTGATGTTATCAAAGTGCAGGGCAAGCTGCTGATCGATAACTTTACCAACGAAATGGTTTTGCGACCCAATGCAATCATGCCCGGTGTTATGGACAAACGGGTTGATACAGCTGAGGGCATGAAGCGTGTGGAGCTGCATCTGCATACATCTATGAGTAATATGGATGCCTTGACCAGCACCGAAGCTGCTATCAAGCAGGCGGCAGCCTGGGGACATCGAGCCATTGCGATTACCGACCATGGCTGTGTGCAGTCCTTTACGGAGGCACTCCATACTGTGGAGGGCAAGGGTGCGCCCAAGGTAGCAGGCACGGACGAGAAAATTAAGATCTTGTATGGCTGTGAGGGTTACTATATCAATGATGTGGATGACCGCCTTGCTGTACGTGGTGACAAGTCTGCGGCTATCGATGATGAATATGTTGCCTTTGATCTGGAGACCACCGGCCTATATGCCCGCAGAGATAAAATCATTGAGATCGGCGCTGTTCGCATGAAGGATGGTCAGGAAATCGAGCGTTTCCAGACTTTTGTTGACCCAGGTCAAGCTTTGGAAAAGAGAACTGTGGATTTGACCGGTATTACCGATCAAATGCTGGCAGGTGCGCCTACTATTGAGCAGGCGCTGCCAAAGTTTTTGGAATTTGTGGGTGACAGCGTACTGGTTGCGCACAATGCGGAATTTGATACTACCTTTATCCGATGGGCATGCCAGAGACAAGGCCTTCCTTATAAATTTACATCTATCGATACCCTTGCAATTTCCCAAAATACATTGCCGGAACTGAGCAAATTTACTTTGGATACCGTTGCAAAACATTTTGGTTTAGAGGATTTCGATCATCACCGCGCCGGTGATGATGCCAAGATCTGCGGTCAGATCATGTGTAAGCTGATTCCCATGCTGCAGGAAATGGGCATTGAGAATGTGCAGCAGATCAATGCGCAGATGGCGCCTTTGCGTCCTGCGCACAGACAGCAGGGTGTTCGTTGCCAGCATATTGTACTGTTTGCCAAAAATCAGACCGGCTTGCGAAATCTCTATCGTCTGATTTCAGAATCTAATCTGAATCACTTTAAGAAGTTTCCCCGGATCTTTAAGTCTGAACTAATAAAGCATCGAGAAGGCCTGATAATCGGCTCAGCTTGTGAAAATAATGAGGTTTTCCAGGCGGTAATTGCGGGACGTGATGCGGAGGAATTGGAGCGAATTGCATCGTTCTATGACTATTTGGAGATTCAGCCGATTTCCAACAACCGGTTCATGCAGGGTGTCAAGAAAGAGGGCGAGGAGCCTATCGCATTGTGTGATGATGACCTGCGCCAATTTAATAAAGATATCGTTGCCCTTGGCGAAAAAATGGGGAAAATGGTGGTCGCAACCGGCGACGTGCATTTCCTGAACCCGGAGGATGAAATTTTCCGTCATGTTCTTTTGGCCACAAAGGGTTTTGACGATTGCGACAATGATAATCCCTTATACTTGCGCACTACTGATGAGATGCTGCGTGAGTTCTCCTATTTGGGAGAGGAAAAGGCTAGGGAAGTGGTCGTTACCAATCCCAATTACATCACCGATATGTGCGAAACGATCCGTCCTGTGCCGCATAATCTGTTTGCGCCTACCATTGAAAATTCCGTGCAGGATCTGAAAGATCTTGTTTACGGAAAATTCCACAGGCTTTACGGCGACAATCCGCCGGAACTGATGGTCAAGCGTGTTGAAACAGAGCTCAATGACATTATTAACTGTCATTATGATGTGATCTATATGTCTGCTCAGAAGCTGGTGCAGAATTCTTTGGAGAACGGTTATCTGGTAGGTTCCCGTGGCTCGGTGGGATCGTCTATTGTTGCGTTCTTGTCCGGCATTACGGAGGTTAATTCTTTCCCGCCCCATTACCGTTGCCCCAATCCGGAGTGCAAGCACACTACGTTTGATATTCCCCAGGGATATGAATGTGGCGCTGACCTTCCGGATGCAGTATGTCCCAAGTGCGGCACAGCCTATGCAAAAGAGGGTTTCAACATTCCCTTTGAAACATTCCTTGGCTTTGGCGGCGACAAAGTGCCGGATATTGACCTGAACTTCTCCGGCGAATATCAGGCGAAGGCCCACGCATATTGTACTGAACTGTTCGGCCGATCCCACGTGTTCCGTGCCGGCACAGTGGGTACGGTTGCGGAAAAGACGGCATTTGGCTATGTGAAAAAGTACTTGGAAGAGCGTGGAAAGACGGCTACCAACGCAGAGAAATCCAGGCTTGCTGCTGGTTGCGTAGGTGTCCGCCGCACCACAGGTCAGCACCCCGGCGGCTTGGTAGTTATTCCTCAAGAAAACGAGATTTGGGATTTCTGCCCGGTGCAGCACCCGGCGGATGACCCCAAATCTGACCAGATCACCACCCACTTTGAATATCACTCCATGGAAGAAAATCTTCTGAAGCTGGATATGCTGGGCCATGATGATCCTACCATGATCCGCATGATGGAGGATATGACCGGTGTGGATGCCAAGACCATTCCGCTGGACGATAAGCAGACTATGTCTATCTTTACATCGTCCAAGGTGTTGGGCTATGAGGACGATCCCATCCTTGGCCCTACCGGCGCAGTGGCAGTTCCGGAATTTAATACCCGGTTTACCCGCGGTGTTTTGCTGGATACAAAGCCTGAAAAGTTTGACTTCTTGGTTCGTATTTCCGGTTATACCCACGGCACGGACGTGTGGCTGGGCAACGCAAAAGATCTGATCGTTTCCGGCAAGGCACGGGTAGATCAGACCATCGGCTGTCGTGACGATATTATGATCTACCTCATCAGCTGCGGCCTGCCGGAGAAACGGGCGTTTAAGATCATGGAATCTGTCCGTAAGGGCAGAGGTTTGCCTGACGGTGCAGAGCAAGAGATGATCGATGCCGGTGTGCCGGATTGGTATATCGGCTCTTGTAAGAAAATCAAGTATCTGTTCCCCAAAGCCCATGCAGTTGCCTATGTTATGATGGCTTTCCGTATCGCATGGTTCAAGGTCAATCATCCTTTGGCTTTCTATGCTGCGTATTTTTATCGCAGAAGCCAGAAGGGCGGATTTGACGCAGTGCTGATGACCAACGGAATCGAGGCTGTCAAAGCCAACATTAAGGCCATTGATGATAACGAAAATGCAACAGATAAGGATCAGGATCTGCTGACTACGCTGGAAGTTGTATATGAATTCTATCTGCGTGGATTGGATTTCCTGCCCTTGGATATCTATAAGTCAGATGCAACCAAGTTCCTTGTAGAGGATGGAAAGATCCGCCCGCCCTTTATTGCAGTTCCCGGACTTGGCGAAAGTGCAGCAAGGGATATTGTCAACGGCAGAGAGGGTAAACAGTTCCTTTCCATCGAGGAGGTTGCGCTGGCTTGCCCCAAGGTGTCCAAGACCCATATGCAGATGCTCAAGGATGCGGGCGCGTTCGGCAGTTTGCCGGAGACCAATCAGGTCAGCCTGTTCTAGGAGGTAAATATGCAAGATATTGGTATGCAATTTCATATTCGGTGCAACACCGGTGACGTTGGCAAATACTGTTTCCTGCCTGGTGATCCCGGTCGCTGTGAGGCGATTGCGTCTTATTTCGACAATCCGGTACATGTGGGTATGAACCGGGAGTATAACATTTACACCGGCACATTGCTGGGGGAGAAAGTTAGCGTTTGTTCCACTGGTATCGGCGGCCCTTCTGCGGCGATCGCCATGGAGGAGCTGGCTGCAATCGGCGCCGATACATTTATCCGTATCGGCACATGCGGCGGCATTGCTATGGATATTATTCCCGGTGACATTGTGGTTGCTACCGGCGCAGTACGCTTTGAGCATACTTCTATGGAGTATGCGCCGCTGGAGTTCCCGGCAGTACCGGATTTTGGCGTTGCGGCGGCGCTGAAGGCTGCAAGTGAGAGTTTGGGTTACCGGACACACACCGGTATTGTTCAGTGCAAGGATTCCTTCTACGGGCAGCATAGCCCGGAGAAATCCCCGGTGTCCTACGAACTGCTGCAAAAGTGGGAGAGTTGGAAACGTTTGGGTGTCAAAGCCAGCGAGATGGAGTCAGCTGCGCTGTTTGTGGTAGCCTCTGCGCTGGGCGTGCGGTGCGGCAGCTGCTTCCATACTGTGTGGAATCAGGAACGGGAAAAGGCTGGACTTGCTCAGCCTATGACCGAGGATACCACCGCTGCGATCAAAGTAGGTATCGAGGCGATGAAGCAACTGATTCTGGCAGATAAGAAATAAAAATTCCGTGCATTCCTCTTATGAGGGATGCACGGTTTTTTTATGAAACTTATGAATTGGAATCTGCGACAAAATTACAGCGACAAAAACGAGAACGCAGCCGAATATCTCCCAACCGGTCATGGTCTCGTGGAGAATCAATGCGCCGGAAATAACCGCAACCACAGATTCCAGACTCATGATCAGGGAAGCGGTAGAGGGCTCAAGGTCTTTCTGTCCCAGAATCTGCAGAGAATAGGCAGCGCCCATGGAAAGGAAACCGGCATGGCAAAGGGGTAAGGCGCAAGCGGTAATGCCGGAGATCGTGGGTGTTTCCGTAAATACCATAACGATCATAGAAAGAACGCCGACAACCAAAGCCTGAATGGTGTTAAGCCGCAGAGAATCCAGATCGCCGGCGAACCGGTCAATCAAAATAATCTGTACCGCAAACATAAATGCGCAGCAGATGGTCAGCAGATCGCCTGCGCTGATTTGCGATACACCTACGCAGCTCAGACAGTACAGACCGGCAACGGCAAGGCTTACGCTGATGGGGATCATGACCGTAGGCTTGCGTTTGAGGAAAATGCCCAATACCGGAACGATGACGATGTACATGGCAGTCAGGAATCCGGACTTTCCGGCATCTGTTTCCAAAAGTCCCACTTGTTGCAAATTACATGCAAGGAACAACGGAATGCCACACATTATTCCGATTGTCCACAATTTTTTGTTTGCCCAACCTTTAACAAAGGATTGTTTTCTTCTTTTGTCGGCAAATAAAATTACGGGCAACAGACCGATCACTGCCAGCAAACAGCGAACCGCCTGGAAAGTAAAAGGTCCGATGTGATCCATGCCGATGCTTTGTGAAACAAAGGCAGAACCCCATATTAAAGTGGCCAGCAATAAGAATGCGCTGCCACGCAGTTGTTTCTTCATAAAATCACCTTGCAACAGTTTACCATATACCGCCATTGATTGCAAGGCTGGCGATTGCATTTGTGGAATATTGTGATATAATAAAGAAAAAGATTATTGGAGGCGGAAATATGGCTGAAATCTATATCCCCACACTGCATAGCTTTGCTATGGATAATATGTTTACCGGCTCGTTGGGCGGTTTTCGTTTTCGTATTGTACCAGCTGTGGTAAAAAGCGAAACAAACCCAAAGGAAGTGGATATGGAAAAGAGCAGTATTTCTGCCGAATTTTGGCACGGCGCGTTCTGCTATGAGAAAAGTCAGATGGAAGGTCGGCAGACCTTTCCCATGAGCGAGGAAGGCAGATCCCAGCTGCTGACCTGGCTGATGGAACATGTATAATAAAAACCGCCCGTAACATGGGCGGTTTTTTGCAAAACTGTTGACATTTTATTGGTTTGTGTTAAAATAATTTCGGATAAAGCAAATGCGATGCGGAAACGAGATCGACGTTAAGCACCAAAGCGAGAGGGGAATGGTGAAAGCCCTTGTGCGTGAGTCAGTCAGCCACTTCCAAGCTGCCCGGGATGACCGGGACGGGCGCTCCCGTTACAGAGCGGCTAAGATATCCTTTTTGGATAAATTAGGGTGGTACCGCGAGTAACTTCGCCCCTATGTGTGGGCGGAGTCTATTTTTTTGTAAATTATTTATGGAGGTAATTCCAAATGGCTAAAAAAGCATACGGTGTAAACGAGCTGCGTGAGATGTTCCTGTCTTTTTTTGAGAGCAAGGGTCACCTGCGTCTGCCCAGTTTCTCCCTGATCCCCCAGAACGATGCGTCCTTGCTGCTGATCAACTCCGGCATGGCGCCTATGAAGCCCTATTTCAAGGGTGAAGTCGAGCCGCCCCGCCGCAGAGTCTGCACTTGTCAGAAGTGCATCCGTACCGGCGATATCGAGAACATCGGCAAGACTGCCCGTCACGGCACTTACTTTGAAATGCTGGGCAACTTCTCCTTTGGCGACTACTTTAAGCATGAAGCGATCGCTTGGTGCTGGGAGTTTTTGACTAAGGTCGTAGGCTTGGAGGAGGATCGTCTGTATCCCTCCATCTATGAGAACGATGAGGAGGCCTTTGTGATCTGGAATAAGGAGATCGGCGTTGCTGCAGATCGTATTTTCCGTTTTGGTAAGGCTGACAACTTCTGGGAGCATGGCTCCGGTCCTTGCGGCCCTTGCTCCGAGGTGTATTATGACCGTGGTGAGAAGTATGGCTGCGGCAGCCCCGACTGTAAGGTAGGCTGCGATTGTGACCGTTACATGGAAGTTTGGAACAATGTGTTCTCCCAGTTTGATAACGACGGTCAGGGCAACTACACTGAGCTGGTACAAAAGAATATCGATACCGGCATGGGTCTGGAGCGTCTGGCAGTTGTCTGTCAGGATGTAAACAGCTTGTTCGATGTTGACACGGTTATGAATATCACTAACCATGTGACTGCAATCACCGGCGCATCCTACGGTCAGAGCGCAAAGACTGACGTTAGCCTGCGTGTGATCACCGACCATATCCGTGCATCTACCTTTATGATCGCTGACGGTGTGCAGCCCACCAACGAGGGTCGTGGCTATGTTCTGCGCCGTCTGCTCCGCCGTGCTGCTCGTCATGGCAAATTGCTGGGCGTGAATAAGCCGTTCTTGTTTGAAGTTGTCAAGACGGTTATTAAGGAGAACGCAAACCACTACAGCTACCTCAATGAGCGTGCAGAACATGTAATTCGCGTGGTCAAGAACGAGGAAGAAAACTTTGCCCGTACCATCGATACCGGTATGCGTATCTTTGGTGAAAAGCTGGATGAGCATAAAGCAAAAGGCGAAACAGTGTTTTCCGGTGAGGATGCGTTCCTGCTGGCGGATACCTACGGTTTCCCCATCGACCTGACAGTGGAAATGCTGGAAGAAGTAGGCATGACCGTGGACATGGAGCGATTTACTGCTTGCCGTGAGGAGCAGCGTGTCCGTGCCCGTGAGGCTCGTAAGGCGCTGGGCGACTTGGGCTGGGCAGGAATTGACTTCGGCTCTGATGTCATCGCTACCCAGTTTGTGGGTTATGATGTGAATAACTGCGAAGCAAAGGTCACTGCGGTGTGCGTTGGTGAGGAAGTCACCGGTTCCATTACCGGCGGCGAAAAGGGTGTAGTTGTTCTGGACAAGACACCTTTCTATGCAGAAATGGGCGGCCAGGCAGCAGACTTTGGTGTGCTGCTCATGGGTGAGAGCCGTTTCAAGGTCACCGATGTCCAAAAAGACAAGGGCGGCAGATACCTGCATAGCGGTACCATGGAAGGTGGCACGCTGAAGGTAGACGATATTGTGCTGGCATCTATTGGTGTGGAGCGCCGCAAGGCAATCATGCGTGCTCACTCTGCGACCCACTTGCTGCAGAAAGCGCTTAAGAGCGTTCTGGGTGACCATGTGCATCAGGCTGGCTCCTTGGTTGAGCCTGACCGTCTGCGCTTTGACTTCAGCCATTATTCTGCTGTGACAGCTGAGGAAATGAGCCGTATTGATGCCATTGTTCAGGCGGCTGTTCTGGAGGGTTACCCGGTAGATGTTCGTGAAATGCCCATCGATGAAGCTAAGGAAATGGGCGCTATGGCGCTGTTTAGCGAGAAGTATGGCGATACCGTTCGTGTGGTCAATATGGGCGGCTACTCCATCGAGCTTTGCGGTGGTACGCACTTGGACAATACCGCAAAGGTCGGTCCTTTCCGTATTGAGAGCGAGGGTAGTGTTGCCTCCGGTGTGCGCCGTATTGAGGCAATTACCGGTAAGGCCTGCCTTGCAGAAATGGAGCTGGCTCGTAAGCGTGTATACGATGCCTGCGCAATCCTGAAAACAAAGCCTGCGGAACTGGCATCTAAGCTGGAGGGTCAGGTTGACGAGATCAAGAACCTCAAGAAAGCCATCGAGTCCTTTAAGGCTCGTGAAACGGCAGGCGAGGCAGATCGTTTCTTGTTTGGCGCAAGAAATGTTGGCGGCTTGCACATCATCACCGCCAGCGTTTCCGATGCAGATGCCAACAAGCTGCGTCAGATGGGTGATACCCTGCGTGATAAGGACAGCAATGTTGTGGCTGTTCTGTCTACAGTCAATGATGATAAGATCACATTCCTGGCAGTTTGCGGTAAGGATGCAGTTGCTAAGGGTTTGAAGGCTGGCGAGCTGGTCAAGTTGGTATGTACCACCTGCGGTGGCAGCGGCGGCGGCAAGCCTGACTCTGCAATGGGCGGCGGCAAGGATGTCAACAAGATTGACGATGCTCTGGCACAGGTTGATGACTTTGTAGCTTCCAAGATTTAACTAAATGAAAAAGACGCTGCCGGTGCGGCAGCGTCTTTTATCACATGAAAGGAGGAATAGCATGCGGATATTGATGTGGTTTACCATTGGTTTTACAGCTGCCATGGCGCTGGGCGCATATTGTTTATCCGGTAGCTTCATGTTGATACTGGCACTGTTTGCCTTGGCATCAGGTGCTGCATTGCTGTTTCTCCGGGATCGTCTTTGTAAGATTTCATCCATCGTTTTGATTGGACTTGCAGTTGGACTGGTGTGGTCGTGGGGGTATGACCGGATTTATCTGGCGCCTTTAAGCCAGTATGATTCTACCTCGATTACCGGTACGGTTACAGTGGTGGATTACAGCTACGATACCAAGTATGGTGTTGCAGCAGACGGTGAACTTGAGCTGGACGGACATACCTATAAAGTGCGTGCCTATGTTACCCATTCTGACCCGCTTGCGCCGGGAGATCAGGTAAGCGGCGAATGGGAGCTTCGGCTGACTACCGAACGATCAGAACAAGGCGCTACACATCATCAGGGAAAAGGCATCTATCTGCTGGTATATGCGGATAAGGAATTTACTGTAACGGCGGGTGAGCGTGATCATATTCGTTATCTTGCAGCCAAGCTGCGGCAGAAAATAACGGATTTGATCGATAGCGCATTTCCGGCGGATACCATTGCTTTTGCCCGGGCATTATTGCTGGGCGATACGTCAGAACTTACCTATCAGGAGGATACTGCGTTCAAAATCAGCGGTATTCGACATGTGGTAGCCGTGTCCGGATTGCACATATCCATTTTGTTTTCAATGATCCTGATATTTAGCGGATACAGACGATATTTAACTGCATTTATTGGTATTCCCGTGCTTTTGCTGTTTGCGGCTGTGGCTGGATTTACGCCATCGGTAGTCCGGGCATGTATTATGCAGATACTGGTGATTTTGGGACTTTTCTTTGATCGGGAATACGATCCACCAACAGCATTGTCGTTTGCAGTGCTGGTTATGTTGGCAGTCAGCCCGCTGACGATCACTTCTGTCAGCTTCCAGCTTTCTGTAGGTTGTTTGATCGGCATATTTCTGTTTTATCAAAAGCTCCACGATTTCTTTTGCCGGCTTGTGCCGAAAACCAAAGATCCCACATGGATCGGCAAAGTACTTCGTTGGACAGTTACCTCAATATCCATAACATTGAGTGCAATGGTGGTTACCACTCCGCTCAGCGCATTTTATTTCGGCACGGTTAGTTTGGTCGGTGTACTAACCAATTTGCTGACCCTATGGTTGGTCTCCTTTGTGTTCTACGGCATCGTATTAGTCTGCTTGCTGGGACTTGTGTGGAGCGGCGCAGCCAATGTGACTGCATGGATATTTGCATGGCCGATCCGTTATATCCGCTGGGTCGCCCAGCTGTTGTCCCGGTTGCCGTTATCAGCGTTGTATACCTGCAGTATCTATGTTGTTCTTTGGCTTGCTTTTTGCTATGTGCTGCTGGCGATATTTATACTTGGCAGAAGAAAGCATCCGGCGATTATGGCAGCTTGTCTAGTGGTTTCCCTGTGTTTGACAATCGCTGCTTCCTGGGTCGAACCACTGCTGGATTCCTATCGGTTTACGGCTTTGGATGTGGGCCAGGGACAGTGCCTGATCTGGCAGAGTGCGGGTAAAAATTATATGGTAGATTGCGGCGGTGATACCGGTGAAATTGCAGCGGATCAGGTTGCTGCATATCTGCTCAGTCAGGGTATCACTTCTTTGGACGGATTGATCCTTACCCATTATGATACAGACCATACTGACGGTGTGGAACTGCTTATGTCCAGAATTCAGGTAAAGAAGCTGTATCTGCCGGACATTCCGGATGATGGAGAATGTCGGATAATGCTAACCCAGCGGTACAACGATCGCATCGTCTGGGTTGCTGAAACAATGGTTTTGGAGCATGGTGATTCTAAAATTTCACTATATTCGGCATTGGGCGAGACGGCAAACAACGAAGGCTGTTTGTGTGTCTTGTTTCATAAGGAAAAATGTGATATACTGATTACCGGAGACCGAAGCATAGCAGGCGAACGAACGTTGCTGGCAACTTCAGATCTTCCGGATGTGGATGTGCTTGTGGTGGGACACCATGGCTCAAAATATTCCACATCACTGGAATTATTACATACTACAAAACCGGAGGTCGCCGTGATCAGTGTATCCGCAGACAATTCCCACGGACATCCGTCTGACGAGGTGATTAACCGGTTGGAAATGTTCGGTTGTAGTATTTGGCGAACAGACATGGATCGAACAATTATTATTCGGGGGTGAGCTACCGTGGCAAAGGAACAAACGCAGAATAACGAACTTCAGATGCTAAAAACAGCAATCCGGGAAAAGAACCCCGGGCGTTTGTATATATTCCATGGCGAGGAGGTATTTTTGCTCCATCATTATCTGAACCAACTGAAGAATCTTTTGGTCGACCCATTGACGGAATCCTTTAACTATCACAAGCTGACCAAAGAAAATTTCGATATGCAGACATTGGCAGATGCAGTGGAAAGCTTGCCAATGATGGCGGAGCATACCTTTGTTTGGGTAGATGATATTGATATTTTTAAGCTGCCGGAAGCAGATCGGACAAAGATCGCTGAATTGGTGGCAGATATCGGCGAATATTGTACGGTGATATTTACCTTTGAAACCGTGCAGTGGAAGCCGGATAAGCGGCTGAAAAAGCTTTGGGATGCAATTCAGGCCTCTGCAAGCATCGTGGAATTCCCCAAGCAGGAATATCGGGATTTGATTGCATGGGTTGGGCGGCACTTTGCTGCCAACGGAAAGAAAATCCAACCGGAGCTGTGCAGCCACCTGATCGACATCACCGGCGGTACAATGACGGCGCTCACCGGCGAGATTGCCAAGATTTGCGCCTATTCTGACAGCGATACCATCGTCAGAAGTGATATCGATGCGGTTACTGAGCCGGTTATGGATGCGGTAGCGTTTGAGATGACTGACCTTTTAGGCGCAGGGGAGTACGGGGCTGCGTTGGAAAAGCTGGATCAACTGTTAAAGATGCAGCAAGAACCCATTGCGATTCTTGGTGCAGTGGGCATGCATTTCCGCCGTTTAGGTGTTGCCCGCACATTGCTGGATAACGGCAAAAATGCCTATGAACTTTCCCAGCTCACCGGTTTGAAAGACTATCCCGCACGAAAGACCATGGAAACTGCCAGACGCTTCTCTGCCCGGTTCTGCGCCTTGGCGGCAGAGTTGGTAATGGAAACTGACAGACAGCTAAAAACCTCTCACGATGATGCAGAGCGGCTGCTGGAAGTGTTGATCCTGCGGTTATCCCAGGAGGCACGGAATGGTTAAAATTCGTGAGGCCATCGTGGTGGAGGGACGTTATGACAAAAACACACTTTCCCAGATCGTAGATGCGCCGATATTTGAGACCAACGGTTTTGGTATTATGAACGATGCCGATCAGTTGGCGCTGCTGCGACGGGTGGCAAAAATGCGTGGCTTAGTGGTTTTTACGGATTCTGACGGCGCAGGCTTTGTGATTCGAAATTATCTGAAAAGTTCGATTGACAGTGCCTTGCTCAAGCATGCCTATATTCCGGATATTCCCGGCAAGGAACGCAGAAAAGATGCGCCGGGTAAAGAGGGCAAGCTGGGCGTTGAGGGCATGACCCCGGAGATCATTCTGCGCTCTCTTGAGCGTGCAGGTGTTACCTTTGCAGATGCTTCTGGGGAAATAAATTGTGAACCAATCACAAAAACGGATCTGTATTTTATGGGTTTATCCGGAACTGCCGACAGCAAAGCCAAGCGTTTGGCGCTTTTGAAGCACTTGGAATTGCCGGAACACATGAGCAGCAATGCTATGTTGCAGGCATTAAATGTTCTGTTTACACGGGACGAATTGCAGCAGATCGTAGATTCACTTTAATTTTGGAGTAAAACATGGTAGATATTTCGGTCAAAAACTTAACAAAGTTCTTTGTCATCGGAGAGAATCTGCTGGACGGTGTCAGCTTTGAGGTGCAAGAAGGGGAATGTGTTGCTATTCTCGGCAGAAATGGCTGCGGAAAAACAACGCTTTTTAATATTCTTACCGGTCAAATGGATTATGACGACGGTGAGGTATATGTCAATCCCCATAAGCGGATCGGCTTGATTTCACAAATCCCCCGGTTTCCTGCAGGGTATTTGGTTGAGGACGTGCTCCGTTCTGCCTTTGTGCCGCTGATGCGCATGAAAGAGAAAATGATGCTACTGGAACGGGAAATGGCGTATGGCGCTTCTCGTGAGCAACTGGCGCAGTACGATGATCTTTCTAACCGTTTCCAATCCGGCGGCGGCTACGATATGGATGTGCAGGTCGATAAGATTTGCAACGGACTTGGCATTACAAAACAGCAGCGCAGTCAGGAGTTTGACAGTCTTTCCGGCGGCGAAAAGACCCGGATGAATCTAGCTAGACTCCTGCTGGAAAAAACAGACATTTTGCTTTTGGATGAGCCGACCAACCATTTGGATCTGAAAAGCGTGGAATGGCTGGAGGAATATATCAACAATTTTAAGGGAACGGTATTAACTATATCCCATGACCGATACTTTTTGGATCGTGTTGTTGACCGGGTTGTTGAGATCGTGGATGGCCATGCGGAGCTGTATTCCGGTAATTATTCTTTCTATATAGACGAAAAGCAAGCCAGATTTGACTTGCAAATGAAACAGTATGAGCAGGAGCAGGCGAAGTTAAAGCAGTTGGGCTACACGGTGGAAAGAATGAAAGGTTGGGGTATCAACAACCGGACACTCTACCGCAGAGCCATGTCCATTCAGCATCGCATGGAGCGTATCGAGAAAACAAAGCGCCCCACCAAGGCGAAAACCATGAAAGCCACATTCGGTGAAAAAGATTTTTCCGGCGATGTGGTGTTTGAAATGAAGTCGGTCGCCAAAGGCTTTGGAGAACGCACATTGTTTTCAGATGTGGAGTTAAAAGTCGAGGGCGGCGAGCGTATTGCGCTTTTGGGCGATAACGGCGCCGGAAAATCTACGTTTATTAAGTGTTTGTTGGGGGAAGATAACTGTCAGGGAAAGATTCGTTTTGGCCCAACGGTCAAATGGGGGTATTTGCCGCAGATCATACATTTTGACCACCCGGAACGCAGCTTGTATGACACCATGCTCTATGAAAAGAATTGCACCCCACAGATGGCTCGAGACCGCCTGGGCGCATTTTTGTTCCAGGGCGAGGATGTGTTCAAAACTGTAAATACGCTCTCCGGTGGCGAGCAGTCCCGTCTGCGGCTGTGTATGCTGATGGACGAAAAGATCAACATGCTTGTACTGGATGAGCCTACCAACCATTTGGATATTGCGTCCCGTGAGTGGGTGGAGGCGGCTATCGAGGAATTCGAGGGTGTGTTGCTTTTTGTTTCCCACGACCGGTATTTCATCGAGAAATTTGCCGAGCGCATTTGGTTGCTGGAGGATGGAAAGATCCGTGATTTCCGTTGCGGTTACAGCAAGTACCGTTCTATCATGGAACGAGAGGCGATGCTCCGTGTGCCGGAGCAACCCCAGCAAAAGCCGAAACAAATTAAGCCAAAGGGCGGCACAAAAGAAACGGACAAGCTGGTTCGCCGGCTGGAACGTGAGATCGAGAAGCAGGAAGTGCTGATTGCTCAGTTGGATGCTGCCATTGAAGTGGCTGCGGCAGATTACCAGGAACTTGCCCGACTTTTGGGTGAGAAAGAATCTGCGGAGGGTGTGTTGCTGGAAATGATGGAACAGTGGGAGCAAGCGCAGACCGAAGGTTGACACCCTTTACAGATTGCACTATAATAGCAAAGATCAATAGCGAAGGAGCGAGAAAATATGAGTGGTTGTAGTGGAAATTGTTCCTCTTGCGGCAGCGATTGCGCAGACCGTAAGGCGGAAAGCTTGCTGGCAGAATTGAATCCCAAGGCCAGCGTTAAGAAAGTGATTGCAGTTGTATCCGGCAAGGGCGGTGTGGGTAAATCCACCGTTACCTCCATGCTAGCTGTTGCTATGTCCCGTAAGGGAAAGCGTGTTGCAGTCCTGGATGCAGATATTACCGGCCCGTCCGCACCCACAGCCTTCGGTGTGAATGAGTGTGAGGGAGCGACAGAGGAGGGCATTAACCCGGCGCTGACAGAAACCGGTATTCAGGTTATGTCCATCAATCTGCTGCTGGATAACAGCACCGATCCGGTGGTTTGGCGTGGCCCGGTGATTGCCGGCGCAGTCAAGCAGTTCTGGACAGATGTGATCTGGGACAATGTGGATTATATGTTTGTGGACATGCCTCCCGGCACCGGTGATGTGCCGCTGACCGTGTTCCAGAGCTTGCCCGTAGATGGCATCGTGATCGTCACCAGCCCTCAGGATCTGGTTTCTATGATCGTTGCCAAGGCTGTCAAAATGGCAAATATGATGCACATTCCCGTTCTTGGCTTTGTTGAGAACTACAGCTATCTGGAGTGCCCAGATTGCGGTAAACGGATCCATGTATTTGGTCAGAGCAATCTGGATGAGGTAGCAAATGCTTTTGGTCTGCCGGTGTTGGCAAGACTGCCTATCGATCCCAAGGTCGCAGAAAGCTACGATAACGGTAAGATGGAATCTATCAATACCGATGCAGTCAATGATGTGATCGCAGCCGTAGAAAAAGCATAAAATAACTGCCCAACCTTTTTGGTTGGGCAGTTTTTTATTGCAGAGTGACATGAATGGGTGTAAAGCACTGACCGGTAGAAACAACGACTTCAATCTTGATAGAAGCATAATTCTTAGTTTCCAGGGTGTGCAGGGTTTCCCACTGGCTGAGATTATATGTTTTAGCCGGTCCGTCGCCGTTTGCGCCGTGGAACAGGATCTTATCCAATTCCGTTTCGTTGCCGTTTTCACTTACCAATACGGCACGGATCAATGCAATGGGGTAGTTGGATTCAATCATTACATTTTGCAAGTCTTTGAATTTTGTGCATTCCTTGCCTTGTGTGTTTACAGTGGCTTCGTCATAAGCCTTTGCGCCGGTAAATTCGGCAATGGTCACCGGGATGTAATTCTTTTCTATCAAAGTGGCAAAGTCCATTTTTAATGCAGTTGCGCTATTAAAATAGACTGTTGTATCGCCGTCCATGATTTCGTAGAATTTTTTGGAGGTCTTGCCGCCTCGTTGATCCTGGATCATAATATAACTTTTTTGCTGATCGATAGTGCCATCTGCATTGTAGAATACCACCGGTTCCTCAATGACCATCATTGCGTGGTCAACAGAACTGGAGATCAGCGCATCTGCAGGCAGGACTTTTGTATAGGCATCCAGCATCACATCTGTGCCGTTGGTCTGGATAATATCGTGGGTGGATTGCAGATAATAACTGGTCAGGTCAGGGTCGTAGGTGTAGTTGCCCACGGGGAGATAACCGTTTTTCTGCACCATAACGCTGGGATAATAGCCGCTGGAGAAAGAGTTGGCAACTGTACCCCAACTCCACAGTAAAGAGTCGGCACAGCCGCTGCCGATGGCTTTGCGCAGTTCGTCACCTGTTCCGGGATATGTCAGAATGCCGGTTTCGGTGTCGTAATATTCCAGGAATTGGAACAGACCGGAGCCTGCGCCGGTGTACAAAAGACCGCCATAGGTTGTGCCTGCTTCATAGTCAAATTGCTTATCTCTACCGGCTGTATTGTAGTAGGAAATACTGCTTGCCGGTGTCCACTGGATACTCAGCAAGTCGCGCATGGCCTGAACGGCTGTCTGTCGGAGTTCGTCAGTAGTATAATTCTCACTGATCGTGTAATCCGGGTAATCCAAAGGTGTGGGTACTTGATAATTCAGTTCATTATTGGAGGAATGATTGCATCCGCAAAGAAGCAACACAATCGGAAGCAGGAGGCAGACACATTTTTTCATTTGTAACTCCTATATTACATAATAAATTGTATCAAGTCGAATTCCACACCATTCGATGAAACCAGTTCAACTTTTATGGTTGTGCCAAATAAGCCGTATTTTGTGCTTTTCAGATTCTTGATCACGTCAAGATCGCCAAGGCAGATTGACTTGGGGACTTGCATAAGGGAAGTTCCGCTGAACAATTCCCGATGGATCACGGTTTTCTTGCCGAATTGTATTGCGCTGATACGCAACACGGCCAGCGGATAATTGGAGCTGATAACAGCGGTTTTCAGATCCTCGTAGTTCTTGACTTTATGATTAAGTTCTGCGTGAACTTCCTCGTAGTAGGTGGGAACTTGAAATTCCAATGGGGAAACCGGGATGTAGTGCTTGCGGTAGAGCTCTGTAAATGTGAATTTGGCTTCTAACCGACCACTGAAATTAAGGACGTTGCCGTTCTCATCAATTTGTTGCAGATCCTCGCCGCCGGCCCGTTGATCCATGAAAATCACATAACTTTTGTCCCGGTCAATGCGGCCATTTGGCAAGTATTCCACATGTGCGTCCTCAACTGCCATCATGGCATGATTTGCTGTGCTGGAAGTGACAGCATCGCCTTTCAGAATCAAGGCGTAAGACTCGGTCATCACACCGTAGCCTGCTTGTTGTACGATTTTTTGGGTAGGTAAGTGGTTAAAGCTGGGTGTGTTGGGATCGTATTTATATGTACCAACCGGGATATATCCGTTTTTTATTACCATGTACTTGGGATAATAGCCACCAACGATGCTGGTACATACGGTCGACCAAGCCCAAAGTACTGCAGAGGCGCAGTCCACACCAATCTCGTTTTTCAATCGTTCAGCACTATACGGATATTCCAATGCGCCGGTTTTATGGTTGTAGTACTCCATAAACTGGAAAATACCGGCATTTGCGTTGTTGTAGGGGATGCCTGCATAGATATTTCCGGGGTCATACACGTATTCCTTATTGCTGACCGGGCCGGTTTTATAATACTTGTAGGACGTGCTGGTACACCACTGAATGGACAAAATGTCCTTCATTGCCTGCACCGCAGCCTCACGCAGTTCATCTGAAGTAGGTGCGTGGTCGAATGTGTAGTTGGGGTAGTATTCGATCGGGTCCGGCACGCTGATTTGCGTATCCTTGGAGCAACTGCATAAGCAAAGCATCATTGCCAGAACCAGTGTTATGGATAAGATTCGACGCATAAAGTCACCAGCCAATTAATTATTTCTTAAAAATATGATAGCATTGCGCTAACATAAAGTCAAACAAAAAACCAGCATCTGTAACAGATGCTGGTTTGATTCAAAATATTAAGCAAAGTACATACCAAAGCACCACCAGGATCAGCATGATGGGTATATATGCAACCAATGCGGCACTGGCAATGGAAATTGTTGTAATGCCAATATATTGCAGAGCAACGAGCAAACCGCAGAGCAGGGCAGTGGTCAGTACAGCCTTGGTGATTTGCTTGCCGATCACTGTGGCAAAAAAGAAGGTGTACAGTCCGCCAATAATAGGGTTGACGGTACTTAACAATGCGCCCACAACGATTTTGAGCGCACCGGTAAGCAGAAGCAATACCAACAATGCCAACAGAATCACCGGCGCATACATGACGATGCCTTCCGGGAAATAAGTGGCGAACAAACCGACCACGATCAAATGTAAAATATATGCGATCACAACAGTCAGACAGCGGAAAAATATCCAGCTGAAAATGCGTTTGCCTTTTGGCAGCCAGCCATCAGCTAAATTCACCAGAAAAGCCAAAATGATCATACTCAGAACTTCGGAGCAGATTGTGGTATAGTGGGCACCGGAGAATGTGAAAATGGTCATGGTGCTGCCGGAAATACTGACAAAGGGAAGTGGCGTGATCAATTCGCTGTACGATGTTCCGGTGCTGCGCAGAACAATGGAAGCGGCATAGATAAACAGTATTCCAAACACAGAGGAGACAGCGTTATTTAATACCGACCGTTTTCCAAAAGCGAAGCGGCCGAAAATGCTGAACAAAATCGTTCCGATCAGCAGGACGATCGCAGCCTGGATAAATGTGTAGAAATTGATCCCGAATGAGTCGAATAAACGGATGATGTATTCCATACAGACCCCCGATTTCTGGTAATATTAAAAACAGTCGCCATTTCTGGCGACTGTTCTTTCTGTGTAAGAGAAGTATAAATTACTTCATCTCTGCCTCGGCGCCAGCTTCCTTCAGCTCGGCAACCATCTTCTCTGCATCTTCCTTGGAAACAGCTTCCTTCAGGGTCTTGGGGCAGTTGTCAACCAGATCCTTAGCGTCCTTCAGACCCAGGCCGGTAACAGCGCGGACAACCTTGATGACGTTCAGCTTGGAAGCGCCAGCATCCTTCAGGATGACGTCAAACTCGGTCTTCTCCTCAGCAGCCTCAGCAGCACCGCCAGCAGCGGGAGCAGCAACAGCAGCAGCAGCGGCAGAAACGCCGAAAACTTCCTCCAGAGTGTGAACCAGCTCGGACAGCTCCAGAACGGTCAGACCCTT
>JAZRQK010000028.1:0-48238 GCA_045649665.1 Faecousia sp.
CATATGCAGCACGGGAGGAATGTTAGCCAGCTCGCAGACACGCTTCAGACCTGCGCCGCAGTATTCCTTTGCCTGTACGGGATCCATCAGACCAGCCTTGGCGGCAGCCTGTGCGGAACAACCGGTGGTGATAACAATAATATCGTTCTCCAGCAGCTTCTTCATCAGCTCAATGTGGGCGGTGTCGGGACGAACCTTGGGGTTGTTACAGCCGACCATTGCCACAGCGCCGCGGATAACGCCGGAGTGGACACACTCAACCAGAGGCTTGGTGGTGCCGAACTCGTCCAGCTGAGAGTTGGCAACAGTGTCCAGAACCTTCTTAATAGCCTCCACGGAGTAGCCAACACGAGCCTTCTGCTTCTGAGAGGGGATGTTGACCAGCTCGGGAGAACGGTTCTTGAAGTTCTCAATAGCCATCTTCACGATCGCCTTTGCATTCTCGCCTGCGGTCTCTGCGCTGAAACGGTAGAACTCGGAGTCGGGCATACGGGCGATGGGAGAGGTGGTGATGAACTTGGTGTGGAAGCACTTGCTCAGGGGGCCCAGTGCAGGGAAGATACACTGCACGTCAACCACGATGGCTTCGCAAGCGCCGGTAAGTACAACATTCTCCTGGTTCAGGAAGTTACCTGCCATGGGGATGCCGTGACGCATAGTGACCTCGTTGGAGGTACAGCAAACACCGGAGACGGTAATGCCCTTAGCACCCAGGCTCTTGGCATAAGCGATCATCTCGGGATCGTTTGCGTAGTAGACGATCATTTCAGACAGGGAAGGATCGTGGCCGTGGACAACGATGTTCACGTTTTCCTTCTCCATAACACCGATGTTAGCCTCGGTGTCCATGGGCTTGGGAGTGCCGAACATAACGTCGGAGAACTCGGTACCCATCATAGAACCGCCCCAGCCGTCGGACAGACCTGCACGCAGAGCCTGACGGATCAGTGCCTCGGGCAAGCTGGAACAACCCATGTGGGTCATGTGCATAGCGGTTGCAATTTCACGGTCGATAGCGCGGGGCATGATGTCAGCCTTACGCCACAGCTCCTTGGTGTGCTCGGGAGCACGCTGTGCGAACTTCTGCTCGCCGAAGGGGAAGCCGTATTCCAGCAGACCGATCTCTGCCATCTCGTGAGCCAGGTCGTAAATGTCCTTGCCCTCGGTCTCAACGCCCCATTCCTTAGCAATGCGGATCAGCTTCTCAGGGTCCTTGACCTGGTAGTTGCCGCCTTCCTTGGTCTGGTGCAGGGTGTGCATGATCTCACGACCATGGTCGGAGTGCGCTGCAGTACCGCCTACGGTGAAACGCAGGTAGTTACGGGCAACGATGCCGTGAACATCGCAGCCACAGATACCACGGGGTGCCTTGGGGGTGATACGGCAGGGGCCCATGGAGCAGATCCGGCAGCAAGTGCCGCCTTCGCCGAAGCCACAGTGAGGGGACTGGTTCTTGGCACGCTGCTGCCAAGTGTCAGCGCCGACCTTCTGCGCTGTTTCCAGCAGAGAATTGGTAGCCGCTTCCATCTCCTCGACGGTGGTTGTAAATGCCCAATCCTTCAATCTTGATTCCTCCTAATTTAATGATATGGTAAAGCATACTGCATACGAATGCCAGTATATCGATAGTATTTTACCTCTAAAGCAGCCGAATGTCAATGCGGTTTTCACTGTTTTTTTGCAGTATTTTGGTATCCCGGGAGGGGGGTTTTTGAAAAAAAGGGGCGCAAAAGGGTGGATGGGGCATTTTTGAGGGAAATTTTTCAGAAATTTGAGAAATTTGCGCCTTTGGTAATTTTTGCACGGAATTTGGGTTTTGGCTGCTGCAGGAGGATTAAGAATGCAAAACCCCTGTCATTCCCAGCGGGAGCGAAGCGGAGTCGAGGAATCTACGCATTATCGATACGCATAAGCAGTTATTCGGTGCGTAGATCCCTCGATGCGCCTGCGGCTTACTCGGGATGACAAGGGTTTTTGTTACTGCGCGATGGTTTTCAAAAATGCAATGGTGTTGGCAGCGTCGGTGTAGACCGTAATGTCACGGTAGTCAAACTGTTGTCCGTTATAGACGGTGGTAAAGGTTATGCTGCAGAAGCCGTCCTTGTTATGGTAGCACCAGTCCTGCGCCATTTTGCCTTGGGCGCAGTCTGTCAGCATGGCGTTGAGCAGACCCCGGACTTTCTGAGATTCCGTGAAGGCTTCCTGAATGTCAATGAGGTTTTCCTCCTCGGCATATTTATCCACATAGGCCTGATCCAGTCCGGCGATCCGGTCGGTGTTGCTGATGACCATGTGGGGCAGATCGTTTTCGTTGTAGGGGTAGACCTCGATGCGAACCATCGTCCGGCAAAGCGCGTCAATGTCATCGCTGCCCAGTACCGTCTGCGCCCGACTGTAGAATTGCTTTAACTTTTCGCCCTGGTCGCTGTCGGTGTGAACGCTGTACTGCCGCTGGACAGTTCTGCCGTCTTTAAGCTGATACCGGATCACCAGAGTGCCGTTGCCGCTGTCTGACCGGTCCTGAAGCAGTTCGCTGTGCAGCGCGGTGATGACTTCTATGTCTGCCGGGTCGGTAAGGGTGCAGTTGTTGTGGGTCAGGTAATAGACGGAGGTGTAGGGGCTGATAGACACAGACGAAACCTGCTCCGCCGCCGGCACATACCGGGTGATGCCAAAGGGGTCTGCCAGGGTGATGACGATGCTTAATATAAATGCGCCCACCAAAATGCCAAACCGGAGAAATGTTTGTTTGCAGAATACATTGACTCGCTTTTCCAGCAGCATTTTGCCGGTGAAAAAGCCAATGCCCAAGCCGATGAGCAGGAACACATATTCCAGCCCGCCGGAGAAGGAGTCGGCGATGGCGTACATCACGGCGCCGGCGCAAAGGGTGTAGATCACCAAGAATACCGGGGCAACCGGGCGGTAGGAGATCAGATCTCCGGCGCTTTCCAAGTCCCGGCGGCGGTACAGCAGCAGGCTTGCCGCCAGCAGCACGGCGCCCACACCGGCGGCAATGAACAGATACCGCCAATCCTCGCCCACAAAGCCGGTGAAGTCTGCCACAGAGCGCATGTTATCGTAATCAAAGCCGAAGTATTCAGACATGGAAAAGCCGATGGCGGGAGAATAGTTTACATAACGTTCCAAATCCAAGGTCACACCGTACAGCACCGGCTGGTAAAATGTGGCTGCCAGCCATGCCGCCAGCACCGCAAAGAAGTTGAAAATACTGTAGACGGCGATACCGCCGATTCGGTTACCGGCGCACATGCAGGCAAACACACCGGCGCCAAAGAAAAACAGATATTGCAGCGCCATCACCGCCAGCCACAGAAATGCTGCGTAAGCGTATTGCTGCAAAAGCAGCGCCGCCAGCAGAGCGCCCATGGTGTTGGGGATCAGGCAGAATAGCACACCGGCGGTGAGGTGGGTAAAAAACCAACCCTCCCGGCGCAGGGGCATAGCGTGGAGCATATTGCACATCCGGGATTTAAACAAATCGCCAAAGAGCAAAACTGCGCACAGTCCGCCGTAAAGCAGATTCAGCACACCCATACCCTCCAGCATATCCGCCGCAATGACTGCAAACCGGGCGGCTTCTCCCCGGTCGCCCCACATCAGCAGAACGAACAGAACTTGGAAAATTGCGTACAGCACCCACACCGGGGCGAACCGGGTCAGGTCCTTTTTCAGAACGGTGGTATTAAAGAACGATGTTCTTGACTTCATAGTTCACACCTCCCAGTTCGTAAATAAAAATCTCCTCCAGGGAAAGGGGCAGAATATCATAATAGACAGGAGAAACTGCCTGCACCTTTGCAGCCACTTCCTCCGCTGTGCCACGGACGACCAATGTCTGCAGCCTGCCGGAGCTGGCGCTGTGGAGAATGTTAAGCCCCTCCGGCGCGTCGCCTACCAGCTGCAGCTTCACGGTGTTGCCCTGCATATCCGCAAGGCTCTTTTCCAGCAGCATTTTGCCCTGATCCATAATGCCCACATGGTCGCAGATGTCCTCCAGCTCCCGCAGGTTATGGGAGGAGATCAGCACCGTGGTCTGCCGCTGGGCAACGTCGGACAAAATCAGACTCCAGACCTGCCGGCGCATTACCGGGTCCAGTCCGTCCACCGGCTCATCCAGCACCAGAATGTCCGGTCGTGTGCAGATGCTCAGGTGGAATGCCGCCTGCTTTTGCATGCCCTTGGAGAATCGGCGGATGGGGGTGTTTTTCGGCAGCCGGAACACTTCAAACAGCCGCGCAAACAGCTCGTCGTCAAACTGGGGGTAAATACCCTTATAATATTGGCGCATATCCTCCAGCGTGGCGGAGGGGAAGTAGAAAATATCGTCGGGGATATAGCCGAATTTTGCCTTGACTGCCGGGTTTTCGTACACCGGCTCGCCGTCAACGCAGACAGCGCCGCTGTCCGGGCGGTATACGCCGGTGATGTGGCGAATGGCGGTGGATTTTCCTGCGCCATTCGGGCCTACAAGGCCATAGACTGCGCCCTTGGGGATGGTCATGGTCAGGTCATCCAAGGCTTTGAATTGACCGAAGGTTTTGGTCAGGTTTTTCACTTCAAGCATGCTCCGCACCTCCTTGTGTCAGCCGTGTGATCAGTTCCTCCCGGGAGTAGCCCAGCGCCAGCAAAGCGGCGGTGAGCTTATCAAAGTCCTGCAGCAGTTGGGTTTCCTGACCCGAGTCGGCAGGAATACCGCAGACAAAGCAGCCTTTGCCTGCCACCGTGGCAAGCCAGCCCTGCAATTCCAGTTCCCGGTAGGCTCGCTGGATGGTATTGGGGTTGATCGAAAGTCCCGCCGCCAGCTCCCGGACGGAGGGGAGCTTATCCCCGGCCTGCAAAATGCCGGTTAGGATCTGTTCCCGGATGCCGTCTGCAATTTGGCTGTAGATGGGGCGGGCATCCCGGTAATCCAAGTGTATCATGTAACCACCTCTGTGTATTAAGTGTATGAACTGTACTAGTACAGTTAGCATAAACCATTTTTTGGCGTTTGTCAAGGGGGGAAGTAATTGATAGTTGACAGTTGAGAGTTGTGGTGTCGCCTGCAGCGACGATTTTGATTATTCTATTTGTCATCCCGAGTAAGCCGCAGGCGCATCGAGGGATCTACGCACTGAATACCTGCTTTGCAATAGCGATAATGCGTAGATCCTTCAGCTCGCTACGCTCGTTCAGGATGACAGGGGTTTTTGGTCAACGGAATATAATTCTCAATTCTTAATTTTTAATTTTCAATTAAAAAGCACCCGGAAAACTCCGGGTGCTTTTTATCAGCTGTTGTTCTCGCCGCTGGGACGGGGTTTGCGGTGGTGGTGACGGCGGCGGTGGTTGCGCTTGGGTTTCTGCTCGCCCTCCGTTGTAGTTTCTTGCGGCTTTTCCGCAGGCTTATTTTGCTGCTCAGCCTGGGGCTTTTTGCCCTTGCGCCGGCGGTTGCGGCTGTTTCGGTTCTGCTTTTCCTCCGGGGCGGGTGCTTCGGTAATTTCCTGCTCCTCGGCGATGGACTCCTCGCTGTAGCGGAATTTGATGGGGTCTAAGAACAGCCGACCCTCCTCTGCGCCCTCCACAGCTTTGCGGGTGCGCTTCTTATTGCCGGAAATAGGCGCCAAATCCTCCGGAATGGGGGGGTCGTTCTTTTTCGCCTTGCCGTTACGCAAAATGGCGATGTCTGCGTTGGCATAGCTGCCGATGGATTCGCCGTTTTCCATGCGGACTTTCACCCGCTGGCGCAGTAGATCCACTTCCACCACGGTGCCACGACCGTCGGGGGTGTCCACAAAGGATTCTGCCTTGGGCGCAGTGCGCAGCAGATCCTCGTATGCCTCCTGCTCGTACTTCAGACAGCACATCAGACGGCCGCAAGTGCCGGAGATTTTCGTGGGGTTCAGGCTGAGGTTCTGGGTCTTTGCCATTTTGATGGACACCGGCTGGAAGTCCTCCAAAAAGCTGGCGCAGCAGAAAGGTCTGCCGCAGATGCCCAGTCCGCCCAGCATTTTTGCCTTGTCACGGACACCGATCTGCCGCAGCTCGATCCGGGTGTGGAAGCTGCTTGCCAGCACCTTTACCAGCTCCCGGAAGTCCACACGCTCGTCGGCGGTGAAAAAGAACAGGATCTTACTGTTGTCGAAAGCGCACTCGGCGGACACCAGCTGCATATCCAGGTCATACTCCCGAATCTTTTCCAAGCAGGTGTCGAATGCCTTTTTCTCGATCTCCCGGTTTGCCTCGGCGATCTGCTCGTCCTGCACAGTGGCAAGGCGAATTACCGGGCGCAAGGGGGAGACGATCTCGCTCTTGCCGATACGGTGGTTGCCGCCGGTGCAGTAGCCGTATTCCGGGCCACGGGCGGTGTCGATGATCACATGGTCGCCAGCCTTATAGCTGCCGCCGGCAGGGTCAAAATAATAGATTTTCTGTCCGGGGCGGAACTGAATGTCCACCACGTCCATATATTCTTGCTTTGTTTGTTCCATTGTGTACTCCTTATCTTAAAGCCCACTCCAAAAAGCCGCAGACGGCGGCAGGAGAGACGTTACCTTGCAAATATTCCATAGATTTCTGCAAATGCCGCACCACGCGCAGCAAATCCTGCGCACTGCGGCTGCTGCCCATGCGACGGGCAAGGGGGGACAGCACGTTGCTGCCGCTGCGGTATGCCAGCGCCTGCTGGGAGATCTCCGCCCAGCGAGCCAGTTCCTCCATCAGCGCATCCCGTTTCCATTTTTCCATGGGAACTAAGGTCTGCACCAACAGCACCGGGTCGTTTTTGGCAAAGCTGTTTACAAAATTTTGGGTTTGGGTGGTGGCGGCAGCGCCGTTTTCCATCAGGCTGATGGCCTGACCCAGATAGCCGCCGCTGCGGACGATGGCGGCGGTCAGTGTGGCTGCCTCCGCATCCGGATAGTTGCTTTGCAGATAGCTGCGAAGCGTTGTTTCCGGCAGCGCCTGCAGTTTCAGCTCCGTACACCGGGAGCGCACCGTGGGCAGCAGGGTCTCCGGGTTTTCCGACAGCAGCATAAACACGCCGTAGCTGGGGGGTTCTTCCAAAATTTTCAGAAGTGCGTTCTGTCCCTCGATGCCAAGGCTTTGGGGGAACAGATAGATTTTCTTGTCTGCCTCGTTGGGACGGATGAACATATCCTCCCGGATGTCACGCACCATGGCTACGGGGATGTTTTTGTGCTCCGGGTCGGTAACGGTGATGAAGTCCGGGTGGGCATCGTTCATGACTTTGCGGCAGTGGCTGCAGCTGTGGCAGGGCTTTTGCTCGCCCTGACAGAGGATCGCCGCTGCCAGCAGCCGGGCAAGGGTGTGTTTGCCTGACCCGGCAGGTCCGGAGATCAGATAAAAATGGGACAGCTTGTTCTGCCGCAGCGCAGATGTTAAATTTTCTTTCAGTTGCCGGTTACCCAGCAGTTGGTCGAATCGCATATCTGACCTCCTCTCTTATAAATTGGCAATTGACAATTAACCCCACAATGCGGAGAGCATGGGGATGACCTGTTTTTTGCGGCTCATGATGCCCGGCAGGAACAAGGTGTTGCCCTTAGGGTGGGCGGCAAATGCCTGCCGGATGGTCTCGTCGTTGCCCACATAGATCAGCTGAGAGCCTTCTTTCAGCACATCGGTGAGCATCAAAATCACCATGGAGAAGTTCTTTTCTTTGGCAAGAGCTTCCATCAGGGACAAAAACTCTCCTTTCCGGGACAGCATGGATTGGCTGTCCACGCAGGTGATCTGCGCCACCGCAAAATCGTGACCGGCGATGTGGAATTCCTTGTAGTCCGACTGCAGCAGGTCTGCGGCGGATTTGCCCTCGTTGGAGGCGGAGAAAATTTCCTTGCCCAGCTCCTCCAAGGATACGTTGGCGATGCGAGCCATGCGCTCGGCAGTACGGCGGTCACGGTCGGTGCAGGTGGGGGATTTGAACATGACCGTGTCGGAAATGATCGCCGCCGCCATCATACCTGCCATGTTGGCAGAGGGCATCAGACCTCTGTCCCGGAACATGCCGGCGATGATGGTATTGGTAGAGCCTACCGGCTCGTTACGCACATAAATGGGGTTGGTGGTCTGAATGTCCGCCAGCCGGTGGTGGTCGATGATCTCCAAAATGTCCGCTTCCTCCAAGCCGGGGACGGACTGGGCGATCTCGTTGTGGTCTACCAGCACCACGCGCTTGCGCCGGGGACGGAGCAGATGATACCGGGTCAGTACGCCCACCACTTTTTCGTTCTCGTCCAGAATGGGGTAGCAGGGGTCACGGAATTTCAGCACCCGTTCCCGAACCTCGTCCAGTCTGTCCTCCATGTGGAAGCACACAATGTCCTCCCTGCGGCAGATGTCGCCGATGGCGGCGGACTGGAAAATCAGCCGGGATGCCCGGTAGGCATCGTAGGGGGTGGCGATGATGCAGGTTTTGGTGGGCAGTTTCCGCAGTTCCTCAGAAAGCTCCGCCTGACACAGCACCACGCAACATACATTCATTTCCAGCGCCCGGCGGATCAGCTCCGGCTGATGACCGCAGATGACGATGGAGTTGGCATCGTGGAACAGCAGGTTTTCCTGCTGCTGGGGCAGGGCGATGGTGACTTCGCCGCCGATGGTGTCGATATGCTCGCCGGCATCGTTGAGCACCTTGCCGTCCAGCACGGACAGCACGTTGAACAACGGTGCCTCCGCCAGGGTTGCACCGGTGACCTGCTCCATGTTATAGCTTGCCACGTTTTCCCGGGACAGCATGCCGTAGAGCGTGCCGTCCTCGTTGGTTACGGGAATGGCGGAGATGTTCTTTTGCTTTTGCAGGGCTTTCCAGCCTCTGCCCACAGTGACAGCCGCGCTCAGCAGAGGAGGTGTATCATACTCCAAGTCCTTGACCTGGGTGTGCATACTTGTGATGAGCTTGGGGGGTTGAAAACCAAAACGGTTCAGAACGATCTGTGTTTCGTCGGACACTCTGCCAAGGCAAGCGGCTTCGTATTCCCGGTCGCCCACTGCGTTACGCAGGGCGGCGTATGCCATGGCGGCAACGATGGAATCGGTGTCCGGATTTCGGTGTCCGGTGACATAAATAGGATCCATAATAATTCCTCCGGTGGGATCGTTTTCACATTTCGATAGTTATACAGAGTAATTATAGCTCCCTGCGCCGGAAATAGCAAGAGAAAAGATGTTTTCCGGTTTGACTTTCTCGGTGGAAAATGGTACGATAGAGAAAATCCTGCCGGGAGGTACGGTTATGCAAATTTTAGTCACCGGCGGCGCCGGTTATATCGGATCCCATACCTGTGTGGAGCTTTTGAATAAAGGCTACGATGTGGTGGTTGTGGACAACCTCTGCAATTCCAACGCCGAAAGCCTGCGCCGGGTGGAGCAGCTTACCGGAAAGACCGTGAAATTTTATCAGGGCGATGTGCGCAATGAAGCGCTGCTGCGGCAGATCTTTGGCGAAAACGAAATTCAGTGCGTGATTCATTTTGCCGGACTGAAAGCGGTGGGCGAGAGCGTGGAAAAGCCCTGGCTGTACTATGATAACAACTTAAATTCTACGTTGGTCCTGACCAAGGTGATGACGGATGCCGGGGTAAAGAAAATTATTTTCTCCTCCTCTGCCACGGTGTATGATGGCGCCAATGAAATGCCCCTGCGGGAGGAAAGCCGCACCGGCAACTGCACCAACCCCTACGGCTGGACAAAGTACATGACCGAGCAGATTCTGGCAGGCATGGCAAATGCGGACAAGGCTTGGAGCGTGTGTCTGCTGCGGTATTTTAACCCCATCGGCGCTCATGAAAGCGGTCGCATCGGTGAGGACCCCCGGGGCGTTCCCAATAATCTGATGCCCTATATCACCCAAGTGGCGGTGGGTCGCCGGGAGAAGCTGAATGTGTTCGGCAACGACTATGACACCCCCGACGGCACCGGTGTCCGGGATTACATCCATGTGGTGGACTTGGCAAAGGGTCACGTGGCGGCGGTGGATTTCGTGACGAACAATACCGGCTGCGAAGTGTTCAATCTGGGCACGGGCACGGGCTACAGTGTGCTGGATATGGTCAAGGCTTTTGAGGCGGCAAACGGAGTCGCCGTGCCTTACGTAATTGCACCCCGGCGCCCGGGCGATCTTGCTACTTGCTACGCTGACCCGGCGAAGAGTGAAAAGGCGCTGGGTTGGAAAGCGGAAAAGGGTCTTGTGGATATGTGCCGGGATGCCTGGCGCTGGCAGAAAAACAATCCCATGGGATACGGAGAATAAGCAAAAGGAGAGGCGTTTGCCTCTCCTTTTTTCATTGATAATTGTTATACGGTTGCGTAGCGCTCTTGCAGGATTTTCTCGCAGACTGCCAAGTCCTCCGGGGTGTTGATGCCCCGCAGATCGTCGCCGTCTTTGGTAAAGTAGGTTTCCACTTTCATGCCCTGCTCGGTCATCAGCTCCGGCACTTGGGTCAGGTAGTATTCTTTCTGCACGTTGGCGCAGCCTACCTGGGGCAGCACCTGAAACAGAGAGCGGCTGTTAAATACCATGACACCGGAGAACAGTTCCTTGATTTTCGCCTGTTCCGGGGTGCAGTCCTTGCCCTCCACGATGGCGGCGAATTTTCCGTTTTCGTCCCGGGTCACTCTCGCCCACATGGTCAGCTGGGGGTTTTCGGCGGTCATCAGGGTGCAGTCTGCGCCGCTTTCCCGGTGCAGGCGGCACATTTTCTCCATTTCGCTGCGGCGGGACAGAGGCATATCGCCAAAGGTCACCAGTACATCGCCGTCAAAGTCCCGGAACGCCTCGGCGCAGGTCATGACCGCATGACCGGTGCCTAATTGCTCAGTTTGCTCGGTGTAGCGGTAGGTGTCGCCGAAGTGAGAAAGGATCTGCTCCTTGGCATAGCCAACCACGATGTAGGTATCTGCCGGGTCAATAAACCCGGTGTTCTCCAAAACGATTTCCAGCATGGGTCGTCCGCTCACCCGGAACATGGCCTTGGGCATATCGCCGCTGACGGCTTGCAGCCGCTTGCCTTGTCCGGCAGCCGGAATGATCGCTCTGAGGTTTTCCATAGTTTGCACTTCCTTAATCTGCAAGCTGTACGTCCAGTCCCAGCTCGTTGTAAATGCCCTGCAGGATCTTTTTGATCTTGGGCAGCTTAGACTCCATGTCCTCCACCAGCTTCAGCTGGGTGCGTGCCCGATCCAGATTCTGCTCGGGGTAGTAGATATTATAGTAGATATCGCCGTTGATGTAGTCCATCAGGAAACGAATACCGTCCTCGGCGGTGATGATCAAAGAGGAATAGGGCAGCAGCTCCAACTCTTTTTTGGTCAGCACATCGCCGCAGGCGGACAGATAGCCACGGGCATACTGCTCATAAAGATGCAGGTTGCAGGACACCTTGCTCAGGTCCTTTTCGTCGTCCTTGGCGGTGTTGGTGCCGATGCGCATACTGTCGCCGAAATCGTACAGCGGCGAGGAGGGCATGACGGTATCCAAGTCGATGATCGCCACCGGCAGGTGGGTCTCGTTATCGAACAGAATGTTGTTCAGGTTGGTGTCGTTGTGGCAGATACGGGTGGGGATCTCGCCGGCTTCCAGCGCCTGACTGATCAGACCGTACAGATAGGTGCGGCCACGGACAAATTCGATCTCCGGCTGCACATCCTTTACTCTGCCCTTGGGGTCACGGGCGATGGACTCCTCCAGCGCTTCATAGCGGCTGGCGGTGTTGTGGAAATTGGGGATCACTTCCCGCACCTGACTCACATCCACATCTGCCATGCCCTTCATAAAGTTACCGAAGGCTGCGCCTGCCTGCCGGAAGGTGTCCGGGCGGTTGGGCAGATCCAGGGAATACACATGGTCAAAGTAGGTCATCATGCGCCAGGAGCCGGAATCGTCCTTCAGGAAGGTCCGTCCGTCATTGGTCAGGCGAATGGACTGCACCGAGCCACGCTTGTTGTAGCCCGGCAGGTGGAAGCTGTCGTGCAGGTGGTCGGTGGTGAGCTTGAAGTTGTCCATCAGCGCTTCCACATCCGGGAACACGTTGGTGTTGATCCGCTGCAGGATATACTTATGCACATTACCGGATTTGGACAAGGTCTCCACCCGGTAGGTGCGGTTGATGTAGCCCTTGTTGATCTGGGTGATCTTGGTGATCTCGCCCTGGATACGGAATTGCTCTGCCAGATTTTTCAGCTCGTTGATGGGCATGGCGGGGACAGTTTCCGTGGGGTCTTGGTCATCGGAAAGGTCGACCTTGCCCATCTTTTCCAGCAGCCAGCGCATAGAGGGCGCAAGCTTAATATCTTGCTGCGCCAGATGGAACAGATAGAAATAGAATATCCGGGTGGCAAGGCTTGCCACGATATAGATGGCGGCAAAGCCTACCAGGGACATGTAGGGCATGGGGTTAATGCGGAAAATTTCCTTTAAGCCGTAGCCAACGGCAACCAAAAGACCTGCGCCCAGAATGCCGGCGGTCAGCTCCCGGGCAAAGGTGCGGATCGCACCGAAACGCCAGATCTGCTTATAGCACCGGAAAACGAACCGGAAACCGAAAAACACAACAAAGCCAACAAAGAACAGGCAGATAGATACCTTGTGGAAAGCAGAGCCGATCACCAGCGGCCGCAGCACAAAAACCGCCAACCAGCACAGCGCATACAGCACGCTGTCATAGAACACCAGCAGCCAGCGGTTGCGGGCGCGTTCGTTGGTTTGACGGTAGTCGATATTATTATCGGCAGTTTTGTTTTTTTGATTCACAACATATCCTCCAAGGTCAAAAAACCTGTTTTTTCCAATAAAAATGAGAAAAACGGAACATTCCGCCTAGATTATAACATTTCATTACTCCCTTTTCAAGAGGAAGTTTGTCGAAAATAAATGTAGGGACACCCGTCCTCGACTGTCCGCAAGAAATCTGCCTTGATAACGAACACCCGGGCGGCAAGCTGCCGCCCGGGTGTCGATATTAAATCAGCGCATTATAGAGTAAGATGCCGGGTAATTTACTCCCATTCCTCACTGTCCACGGCACCGCCGGAATAAAGATTTCCCCAGTTTATTATTTGTTCTGCATCGGTGTACTCAGCCTCCTGCAAATAAAAAACATCTCCATTTTTTGCAGCAAAATTCTCTGTGGAGACCACAGTCAAGGAAAAGTCGTCCGGATCAAAGGTGTATATATCGGTGCCGTCTTCGACCCCTACCGCAAGTGAAAGATGCAGAGTGTTTCCGTTTTTTACCGTATATGTTCCCATACCGGCGCTAAGCAATTCCAATTCGCTTAATGCAAAATAGCATGTGCCATCTTCTTTGAATACGAAATGAACATTATATTCCCAACCAGCAAATTTCCATTTTGCGACCCAGCTTTTGCTGCCATCTAACAACTGCTCCAGTGTGCCGCTTTGCAATGGCGCATAGTTTTTGTTTGCTTCGTCAAGATGTTGCGCCTGCGCAAGTGAAATGGTATCGTCTACCTGGATTTTAAACTGCACATATGTATCGCTTTCGTCTATAAAATATTCAATGCCGTTGACTTTCAGCGTAAGTGTTGTTTCCGTTACTTCGCCATTATAGAGCATATCGCTATATAACGTTTCAGGGTCAGTGTAAACACCGGGGATATCCTGGATTGCATATAGACCGTATGCCATCAACGAATACATATCCGTAAGGGACGCATTTACCTCTATGACCTCAAACTCGCCATCCTCCGGGCGATAGTTAACCGTAAGCAATTCCTCGTGATTTTGGCCTATAAAACCGGTGGAAACGCTGGTCTTATAGATGTATGTCACGCTTTCTTTCGATATTAGCAGCTTGCTTCCGCTTATGGGCGAAAGAGCATCGTTGGGGGTATAAACTTGAATTCCGTCACCAGTCTGCGTGAGCGTCCACCAATCGAAACCGGAGATGGTAGATTTTATCGCTTCTCCGTATTCTGCGGTGTCCTTGAGAAAATACTTGGTAGGAAGTTGATAGCTGTCCAGGCTCAGGGTAAACAGCGTCTCAAAATGCACAGTGGAAAGATCTGCGGTGTCAGAGATTTTGGTTATCACCGCAGGTGTTTCTGCATCCTTTTCCACAAGAAACACAGAACTTTCTGTTATGACAATGCTTTGCTCATTGAATTTTCCGTCGTACAATTTAAATTTTCCGTTTTGCAGAAACAACTTGACGGGATCGGGCGTAATGGCAACATCACTCAGATACATTCTGCTGGTTATACTGGCAAAATCTTGTTTGTATAAAGCCTCCAAACCGCCGTTTTGCACCGCACTGTCCAGCAATTCCTTTACCGTTGCAGCATACATGGTATCGGTCATAACATAGACCTGACCGTTCTGGAAAATGTAATAACTTTTCTCGATGGCGTCGTCTTCCACTACCCACATACCAGCCATATGGTTGAACATTTCTTCGCTGCTGGAAAATTCGATTGTATCTTGAAAGGTAACTTCGGTACTGTCGTTATTACTACAAGCCGTGACAAACAACAGCAAAAAACAAAGGGTACATATCAATAGCGTTTTTTTCATTTTTTATCTCTCCTTAAAGTAAAAATTGGCGCTTTTGTCAGTTGCGTTCCAGCCGGACATAGATGATTTCTCCACACCAGGTGCAATTGACTGAGTACATTACTTTCATGGAAACGTGGACGGTTGTGGGATCGCCGTATTCATAGCCACAATGGTCACATACTGTTTGATAGGTCACATATTTGCCCTCTTGATGAATGACCTTGCAGCCTGTGGTGGTCAGCCTTGTGCCACAAGCAACCATGCTTAAGGATAAAGCAAAAACCAGCATAAACACCATGATTCGTTTCATATGTATCTCTCCTTGAAATGGTATGGATTGCATAGTCAAAAGAATTGACTATATCAACACTTTAGCGAAATATTCGCTAAATGTCAATAGCGAAAAACTTTCTAAGGTATAATAAATACATCATGCAAAAGGTGGTGTTGTTGTGCCTTATTACCGCAGGATTCGTGACTTGAGAGAGGACAAGGATTTGTCGCAGGCAAAGATGGGTGAAATACTGTCTTGTAGTCAGCGGGTCTACAGCAACTACGAACGGGGCGATATTGATATTCCCACCACGACACTTTGCAAAATTGCAGATTTCCACAAGGTTTCTGTGGATTATTTGTTGGGTAGAACGGACAATCCTAAAATAAATAAGTAAGAGCAGACCGGTATTGTGGTCTGCTCATTTTTATGGTAAGATGATTTCGGTGATAAATATGGAGATGCCTCAGAGAAAACCGAACCGAATAGAAGGTTACGACTACAGCCAAGACGGTGCGTATTTTGTAACCGTTTGCACCCAAGACCGCAAGAAGATATTGTCAAGAATATCCGTAGGGACACCCGTCCCCGGGTGTCCGCAAATACCGCAGGTGGAATTATTGCGGCACGGACAAATTGCGGATAAAATTGTCCGGCAATTAAATGATTTTTACGATCATATTTCCGTGGATAAATACACCGTTATGCCGGATCATATTCATTTGTTAATTACGATACGTGGCGGACACCCGAGGACGGGTGTCCCTACGTGTTTGTCCGATAAAACATGTAGGGGTGACCATTGGTTGTCCGTGAGTGAGTGTGAAAGTCTGTAAAAAAAGACGTGTTGCAAAACACGTCTTTAATCTTTTCTAAATATTAGAATATCTTCTACTTTACAATCTAAAATGCGGCACAGATCATTAAGCGTTGTGGTATTAATGGGTTTGTTTTTTCGTAGCTTATCAATAGTTGCACTTGATATTTGATGCTTTTTGATTAATGTATAAGTCGTTTCCTTGGAGTTTTGGAGGGTTTTCCAAAAAGGTTCGTAGTCAATCATAGTGCACCTCCACATTTTTTGTTATCATACTATATGGTCTTCCTCTTGACAATGGTCATTAAAATGACTATAATGGTAAATGACAAATATTGTGAGGTGCATAAAATGGCAAGGGATTCAATGATAAATTTTGCCCATAATATTGCTGGGCTACGTAAGCATTACGGTTATTCACAGAAGCATATGGCACAAATTTTGGGCATCGGCGTTGGGAGCCTTCGTAAAATTGAACGTGGAATAATCCCTCCGCGGCTTACGATAGACATAATATTTGCTGTTTATAAGCACTTTCATATATGCCCTGATGAGATTTTTTCTGAGATATCATTTCCTGATGAGTAGGCAAATTGGGGGAGTGCGGGCTGCAATGAAGTTCTTGTAGGGACACCCCGGGAGAGGTGTCCCTACGTGTTTGTTCGATAAAGCATGTAGGGGCGACCATTGGTCGTCCGTCAGCGGTTTGTAAATCGCCCATACCTTTTGCATATAAAAAGACCCGCCGTGGCGGGTCTTTTTCCTTATTTAATGAGCAATTCTGCGATCTGGATGGCGTTGGTGGCAGCGCCCTTACGGACCTGATCACCGCAGCACCACAGGCAGATGCCGCAATCGTCCGTCAGATCAGGACGGATACGGCCTACGTACACGATGTCCTGTCCGCTGGTTTCCAGGGGCATAGGATACTGCTTATTTGCCAGATCGTCCACCAGCTTACAGCCGGGGGCCTTGGCAATTGCCTCGCGTACTTGCTCCACGGAGACAGGCACATCAAAGTGGCAGGAAACAGAAATGGAGTGACTGCGAACCACCGGCACGCGGACACAGGTGCAGGATACTTTCAGTTCCGGCAGATGCATGATCTTCCGACCTTCGTTCTGCATTTTCATCTCTTCGCTGGTGTAGCCTTCAAAGGCCTCGCCGCCGATCTGGGGGATCAGATTGTAGGCAATCTGGTGGGAGAAGATCTTCGGCTCGTAGGTTTCGCCCTTGGAGAGGGCTTCCACCTCGTTCATCAGTTCAATAGGGCCGCCTGCGCCTGCGCCGGACACCGCCTGATAGGTGGAGGCGGTCATGGTGCGAATGGGGGAGATGGCGTTTAGGGCGTTGACCGCAGTGACGGTGATGATGGTGGAGCAGTTGGGGTTACTGATAATACCCTTGTGACCCTTCACATCCTCGGGGTTTACTTCCGGGACGATCAGCGGCACTTCCGGATCCATACGGAAAGCGGAGGAGTTATCCACAAATACCGCGCCGGCCTTGACAATAGCGGGGGCAAATTGCTTGGCGATGTCATTTTCCGCTGCGCCCAGCACAATGTCCACGCCTTCAAATGCTTCATCGCAGGCAAGACCGATGGTCACGTCCTCACCTTTGAATTTCAGCGTCTTACCGGCGCTGCGGGCGCTGGCAAGGGGCACCAGCTTCCCAACGGGGAAGTTCCGTTCCTCTAAAATGCTGATCATTTCCTGTCCTACGGCGCCGGTAGCGCCCAGAACAGCAACGGTGTATGTTTTCATAGTGTGCCTCCTTACTTGATAAAGCTGTTATACAGAACCCGGATGGCATCGGCAAAATCCTTGTTTTCCACGCCGAAGATGATGTTCAGTTCATCGGGACCCTGGTTGATCATACGGATGTTGATATCTGCCTTGCCCAGCGCGGCGAAGATCTTACCGGAAACACCGGGACGGAATGCCATTTGGTGACCCACGGCGGTGACAATGGCGATCTGATCGTGAACGGTGATATTATCCGGGGCAATATCCTGCTGAATATCCGCCAAAATGGCATACAGATGGGGGGCGAGGGTAGCGGTGGGGATGGCAAGAGAGACGTTATCCATGCCGTTGGGGACGAATTCCACGGAGACACCGTGTTTTTCCAGAACGGACAGAATTCTGCGAAGAATACCCACCTGATTGGTCAGACCCCGCTTGAAAATAGTGATGATGGAGAAATCTTTCTTACCGGTGATGCCGGTGATGATCCGGTTGGGGTCAATTTCGGTTTCGAAGTGCTTGCGGATCATAGTGCCGGGGGCGCTGGGCTCGTTGGTGTTGCGGATGTTCAAGGGAATGTTCTTTTTCCGCACCGGGTAAATAGCGCCTTCATGGAGCACGTTTGCGCCGGCGTATGCCAGTTCCCGCAGTTCGTCATAGGTGATCTCGGCGATGGGGTAGGGGTTTTCCACAATCCGGGGGTCAGCCATGAGAATGCCGGATACGTCGGTCCAGTTTTCATATACGGAGGCGTCCAACGCGGCTGCCGCCAGAGAACCGGTGATGTCGCTGCCGCCCCGGGAGAAGGTACGGATGCTGCCGTCGGGCATCACGCCGTAGAAACCGGGGGTCACGATGCTCTCGCCCTTTGCCTTGGCGCTGAGGGCTTCATAGGTCTTTTGGGTATCCACCGTGCCGTCAATATTGAAAAATACCCACTCTGCCGCATCCACAAACCGGAAGCCCAGATAGGCTGCCATCAGCTTAGCGGAGAAGTACTCACCACGGCTTGCCATTTCGTCCTGAGATACCTGCTTGGCATCCAGCCGTTTTTTCAGGGCGTCAAACTCTGTTTCCAGATCCAGCTTGATGCCCAGCTGATCCCGGATCTCCAAGTACCGGGAGGTGATCATTTCAAATACGGCATCACATGCCACACCGTACTGGGTGTGGGCGTGACACAGATACAGAAGATCGGTGATCTTGTGGTCGTTGCTGTTGCGTTTGCCGGCGGCGGAAACTACCACCACCCGGCGCTCCGGATCAGCAGCTATAATGTCGCGAACTTTTTGATATTGTCCGGCGTCTGCCATGGAAGAGCCGCCAAATTTGGTTACTTTCAGCATAAAATTCGTCCTTTCCCAATGGGATTACTCTGCCATTGCGGCAATGAAAGCGTTGGGCTGATCTTTCAGCCATGCGTGCATAGCCTCAACGGAAACAGGCTTGGTGATCACGGCTTCGCCCCATTTTTCTGCGGTGTTCTCTTCCAGCCATGCATCGCTGCCGCCTCTTACGTAGTAGCAAAGGGTGTCGGTGTTGTTGGCAGCGGTCTTTTCACCGTAGGGACTGTAAAAGCCCTTGTTTACCAGCACATCGGCGCAGTCCTGCACCACATTATATGCAGTGGGGTAGCGGCCGGCACCCTGTCCGTAGAAACTCATGCGGCCGGAGGCAGAGCCTACCAGAGTGATCAGGTTATAGTTGGCGGGGACGGCGGATTCCGGCTCGCCCTGCTTTACCAAGGTGGGCTGGACGTAGGCGCTTGCCTTACCGTCTGCATATTTACCGGTGGAGATCAGCTTACACACCAGACCCCGGGCGGTGAAATTCTCCACGTCAGCAGCGGTGATGCGGCTGATACCTGCAACGGGAACGGTGGCGGTGTCCAAACTAATGCCAAAGGCGATGTTGGAGGACAGGATCACTTTGTGCCAGGTGTCGGTGCCTTCTACATCAGTGGTGGGGTTTGCCTCAGCATAGCCGAGCTGTTGGGCCTGCTTCAAAGCGTCGGCGTAAGTAAGACCCAGACGGGTCATGGAATCGAGAATGTAGTTACAGGTGCCGTTCATAATGCCGCCCACCTTTTCGATGGTCTGCATTCTTCTGGCGCGTTCCAGCTCGGAGAGCCAGCCGATGCCGCCGCCAACGGCTGCGGTGCAGCGGAAGCATACGCCCTTTTCCTTGGCAAGGGGGATCAGCTCATCATAGAAGGAAGCTACCAGCGCTTTGTTGGAGGTGACGATGTGCTTGCCTGCTTCGATGGCTGCCCGGACGAACTCGTATGCCGGGTGCAGACCGCCCATGGCCTCCACGACCGTGTCGATGGTGTCGTCATTCAGTACGTCCTGGAAGTTTTTGGTCACCTCTGCATCCGGCAGGGAAATGTCCTCCAAGCACACAACCTTGGCGACGGTTATATCATCACGGGAGGCGGTCAGATCGTAAACACCTCTGCCAACCACGCCAAAACCAAGCAAACCAATCCGCATTTGTATTTCCTCCTATTTATTTTATCTATCAAGTGCGTAAGATTTTATGTATAATAATGCTTGCATTTTTATAAAGATGAGTATATCATAATATTTACATAAATGCAATTGTTTCATAAAAACAACAATTTCCGTTATTATTTGGTGCTTTTGTGCATTTAGTAAAAGAAAGGGATAGAAAACCCTTAGAAGGAGGACATAATGCTATATCATTCCACCCGAAATCATGAGGCTTGTGTCGATAGCGCGCAGGCTGTTTTGTCCGGTCTGGCACCTGACGGCGGTCTGTACGTACCTGCCCAGCTTCCCAAAATAGATACCGCCGCCTGCTTGCAGGAGGATACCTTGCAGATGGCAACCCGGATCATCGGCGCCATGCTGCCGGACATCCCCAATATGGAGACTTTGGTGAATCGGGCATACCGGGGCAAGTTCCAGACGGAGGAATTGACCCCCACCGTGGATACCGGAAAATTTACGGTTTTGGAATTGTTCCGGGGTCCCACATCGGCATTTAAGGATGTGGCGCTGTGCATGCTGCCCCAGCTGCTCACCGCTGCCAAGACGGAAAAGGGCATGCAGGAGGACATTCTTATTCTCACCGCCACCTCCGGTGATACCGGCAAGGCGGCGCTGGCAGGTTTTCAGGACGTGCCGGGGGTGAAGATCTGCGTGTTCTATCCTGAGGGTGGTGTGTCTGCGGTCCAGCGCGCCCAGATGGTGACCCAAGAGGGCAAGAATGTGGCGGTGTGTGCAGTTAAGGGCAATTTTGACGATGCCCAGACCGGCGTGAAGAACATCTTCGCTGCCGCGGTAGAGGGGAGACTCCCTGCCGGCAATCGCTTGCGTCTGTCCACTGCCAACTCCATCAATATTGGCCGTCTGGCGCCCCAAATCACTTATTATTTCAAGGCATATGCCGATCTGCTCCGCCGGGGTCAGATCCAGATGGGCGACAAGGTGAACTTCTGCGTTCCCACCGGTAACTTCGGCGATATCCTCGCCGGTTGGCTTGCCAAGGAGCTGGGTCTGCCTGTGGGTAAGCTGATCTGCGCTTCCAACGCCAATAACGTGCTGACGGACTTTATCCGCACCGGCACTTATGACCGCCGCCGCCCGCTGCTGAAAACCGAATCTCCCTCCATGGATATTCTGGTGTCCTCCAATCTGGAACGGCTTTTGTATTTCCTGTCCAAGGACAGTAAGCTTGTGTCTGCCCTTATGCAGGAACTGAACACCAATGGGTTCTATACTGTGCCGGAAACCCTGAAAGCTGCCATTTCCGAGGGCTTCTGGGCAGGTTGCTGCGATGATGCCGGGGCGAAAAAGACCATTGAGAAGGTGTTCAAAGAGCAGCATTATCTGTGTGATACCCATACCGCCACCGGTTGGGCAGTGGCAGAAGATTATGTAAACCAAACCGGCGATAATCGTCCCATGGTGGTGCTGTCCACCGCCTCTGCTTATAAGTTCCCGGCAGCGGTACTGTCGGCATTGAAGGATGTGGATCTGCCGGATGAATTTGCCCAGATGGAATATCTGCAAGATCTTACCGGCGCAGCAATTCCTGCCAATCTCACCGGTTTGCGGGAGAAACCGGAACTGCACACCGGGGTAATTGAAAAATCCGCCATGCTGGATTTTGTAATGGGGTTATGATATGAAACGAGTTACCATTCGTGTTCCTGCCACCACTGCCAATCTGGGCCCGGGTTTTGATGCCTTTGGCTGCGCATTGAAACTGTATACCGACGTTACCTTTGAGGAAACGGAAGCAGGCTTGGAAATTACCGGTTGTGACGAGGCATTTACTGGTCCTGACAACTTGGCCTATGTGTCCTATTGCGCGGTGCTGGCATCCTTGGATGAGGAAGTCAAGGGCGTGAAGATCCACATTGATGCCAATATCCCCATCTGCCGGGGACTGGGTTCATCGGCGGCGCTGCTGGTAGGAGGCGCTATGGGCGCGAATGTGCTGCGGGGGAACCGTGTGTCCACCCAGGGCCTTTTGAACATCACCAATGCCATGGAGGGTCACCCGGACAATCTGGCGCCGGCATTTTTCGGCGGTCTGACTGCATCTCTGGTGGATAACGGTCTGCCGGTGACGGTGAATTTCCCCCTGCACCCGGATTGGGAATTTTTGGCGCTGGTACCGGATTTCAATATGCCCACAGTCAAGGCAAGAGCGGTGCTGCCGGAGCAGGTGAGCCGCGCCGATGCCATCTATAATATTGCCCACGGCGCTTTGGTGCTGAAAGCTTTGGAGTTGGGGGATGAGAAGCTTCTGCGAAACGCCATGCAGGACGAGCTTCATCAGCCTTACCGGAAGCACATGATCGAGGATTATGAAGCCATCGAGGGTGTGGTCCGTACTGTCGGCGCGGCGTTCTGTCTGAGCGGTGCCGGACCGACTCTGCTTTGCATTACCCGGGATAAGGGGTTAAAGGAAAAGCTGGAAGGAAAGCTGCCCGCCATTACCCACCGCCATTGGGAGATCATGCCCCTGCACGTGGAATTCGAAGGCGCGAGAGTGCTGTAAAGTAAAAACCGGTTCGGGATCAAACCGAATCGGTTTTTTGTTCTATTGTCTTGTGATTTTAAAGTTTTCGTGTTATAATATCCAAAATATGTTCACATTTTAGGAGAACACCATGAATACCTTACTGCACATCTGCTGCGCTCCTTGCGCCAACCAATGCGTTGCTGCTTTGCGGGGGGAGCATATAGAGGTTACCGGCTTTTGGTATAACCCCAACATCCATCCTTTTACAGAGTACCGGGAGCGGCGGAATTGCCTGCGGGCCTACGCGGAAACTGTGAACCTGCTCCTTGTTGAAAAGAACGACTATGCGCTGCGCCCCTTTGTCCGTGCGGTGGCGGAGGATATAGAAAATCGCTGCATAAAGTGCTATGAAATGCGTTTGTTTGAAACAGCAAAGACCGCAAAGGAGCAGGGCTTTGACAGCTTTACATCTTCTTTGTTCATCAGCCCCTATCAGAATCATGAACTGATGAAGTCCGTGGCAGAACGGGCGGCGGAGGCTTACGGCGTGGAATTTCTCTACCGGGATTTTCGGGAAGTGTTCAAAGCCGGGCAGGCATTTGCCCGGGAGCAGGGTTTCTATATGCAGAAGTACTGCGGCTGTGTGTTTTCTGAGGAAGAGCGATATCTGAAACGGAACAAAATTATCCCCTAGGAGGCAGTTATGGAACTGATCGTACCTTGTTTGTTTGGCTTGGAGGGCCTTGCCGGCGACGAATTAAAGCGCATGAAAATGGAAAATGTTCGGGTGGAGGATCGCCGTGTCCTCTTCACCGGTGACGAAAATGCCTTGGCCAAGGCCAATATTTGCCTGCGGACCGGAGAACGGGTGATGGTGGTGCTGGCGCAATTTCAGGCAAAGACCTTTGAGGAATTGTTCCAAGGGGTTGTCCATGCCAATTTGGAGGACTATATCCCCAAGGACGGCCAGTTTCCGGTGAAGGGTCACTGTCTGAACAGTCAGCTGATGAGTGTTTCCGATTGTCAGGCAATCATTAAGAAAGCGGCGTCCCGCCGTTTGGGAGAGAAGTACGGCATCAGCTGGCTGCCGGAGACCGGCGTAAAATTCCAGCTGCACTTTACGGTGCTGAACGATCAAGTCACCCTGTCACTGGATACCTCCGGACAGGGTCTGCATAAGCGGGGCTACCGGGCTATCGGTAACGATGCCCCCTTGCATGAGACGTTGGCTGCGGGCATGATCCAGCTGACCCGGTATCGGGGCAGGGAGTTTTTCTGGGATCCCTTTTGTGGATCGGGAACGATCCCCATTGAGGCGGCGCTCATCGCTAAGAATCGGGCGCCCGGCCTGAATCGCACCTTTGCGGCAGAGCAATATCCCTGGATGCCCAAATCGGCGTGGGAACTGGCCAAGGAGGAGGCAAAGGACAGAGAGTTTTCCGGCAGCTACAGGATCATGGGCTCGGACAATGACCCTACCTGTGTATCCTTGGCATTTGCCAATGCCCGGAAAGCCGGTGTCTCCGATTGCGTTACCTTCAAAGACGGAGATGCTACTAAAATGAGCCTGCCGGCAGAGAGCGGCATTTTGGTGTGCAACCCGCCCTATGGCGAGCGGATGATGGAGCAGTCAAGCGCCCAACGGTTGTACAGCGCCTTGGGTCGGCATCTGAAATTTGCCAATGACTGGAAGCAGTATGTCATTACCTCCGAGCCGGAGTTTGAACATTACTTTGGCCGCCGGGCAGATAAGAAACGGAAGTTCTATAACGGCAAGATCCGTTGTGATTACTACATGTTTACCGATAATTCCCGGAGGAAAAAATGAAGCATTTGTTTATCATCAATCCCGCTGCCGGCAGCCGGGATCAGACGGAAAGCTACCGGAAAAGGATCGCAGAGATCTGTGCGCCTCGGAATGTGGACTATGCCATCGAAGTGTCCGGCGCGCCCGGTCAGTGTCGGGAAATCGCGCGGCGCGCTGCCCAGACCGGGGAGGAATACCGAATCTATTCCTGCGGCGGGGATGGCACAATGAATGAAATCGTCTCCGGCGTGGCAGGCTATGATAATGTGGCGGTGACCATGTTTTCCGGTGGCAGCGGCAATGATTTTGTGCGGATCTTCTCAGAACCGGAGGCGTTTCGGGATCTGAGCCGATTGCTGGATGCAGAGGAAACTTCCTTTGATTTGATTCGCTGTAATGAGGATTACAGCCTCAACATCTGTTCCGTGGGCTTTGATGCCCGGGTGGGAACGGACGTGGCAAACTACAAGCGCCTTCCGTTACTCAGCGGATTTCGGGCGTACGCGGCATCGGCGGTGGTCAATACCATCCGGGGTGTAAGTGAACACTACATCGTGGAAGTGGACGGGCAGCGGATCGACGGCAAGTTTACCCTGATCTGCGCCTGCAACGGCAGATTTTACGGCGGCGGTTTCAATCCCGTGCCGGAAGCTGACCCGGCAGACGGGAAAATGGAGGTTCTGCTGGTGGATGCGGTATCCCGGCTGGGGGTGGCAAGGCTCATCGGCATATACAAGGCGGGAAAGTACGCCCAGCTTCCCAAGGTGGTCCGTCGGATCTCCACCGATCATATCCGCATCATTTGCGACAAGCCTACGCCTGTGAATCTGGATGGCGAGCTGCGCATGGCGCAGACGGTGGATTTTCGTATTGCGGAGGAAAAGGTGCGCTTTTTCTACCCTAAGGGTTTGACTTGGAAAAGCTTACCCCAAAAGGAATTTGCGACAGTATAATATAGCGCCCGGCAGGTTTATCCTGCCGGGCGCCTGATTTTTTGTAATTACAGTTCCAATTCTTTCAGCATATCCGATACTGCGGATACATTGGCTTGGTTTGTATTGATGTTTGCCTTTAATTCGTGACCTATGCGGCGCATTTTGCCATGGGATAGCAATTGATACCAACGCACGACTTGGTAAACTGGGGTCAGCCATTTGTGTGTATTTAGGATGGGGTATGTGGTTTTGAGCGAATTGTAAGATTTGAATACTTTGCGTAATAAATGTTTTCCCTTACCTCCCGTTTTCGCTTGTCCCAATGCTGCCCGGTTATCATCGTCTCCGTAAATGCCTGCCCGTAAAATGTAATCGCTGATTGCTTTTGTCAAGGTGTTGGGCCTCTCGCCGCAGAACCAAAATTCAGCTACCCCTTGGGCTTCCTGAGCAAATTTCAAAAGACCTCCTGCCCGGAGCATATCCTCACGCAGTTGGGGGTCATGCTCTACTTTTTGGTTCAAAATCCAAATATCAAGGAAGGTCCGTATGCCACAGCCGCCTACGGTAAAGTGCTTTGCCATGTGGGCGATGTGGTAAAAATAAAACATAGGGTCGGACAAAAGATAATGAACGCTGCCCGGTTCCCGAGGTTGGGCGTGTTCCCAGATCTGTCCCAGTATATTGCGGCAGCCATTGATATCATAATGCGCATGAATCGTGTCGTAATGCAGTTCCAGGTGAACGCCGCTTGCAGAATGCAGGGGTATATCATGGTTGCCTTTGCTGCCGGCGACATAGTCCAGTTTTTGTGTAAGAACCTTTACGGCGTCATCTAACATTTCTTCTCTGACCAAAATGTCGATATCGCAACTGGTGCGCATCCAGGGTTCGGGATAATAATTGCGCAGTACAGAGCCTTTTAGGGGAATGAAAGGGATCTTTGCTTCTTCCAAGGCAGTGCAGGTTTGGTCATAGGCGCGGCTGAGCCACATATACCGGGCGAAAGCCTGGGCGGCAGCGTGTTTACATTTGGACAGGATTTGGCTTTCCGGTAGGTTCAGCTTGCTTGCGCCTTGACCCACCAGGTGGGCAAGGTCGTGGCGATCTGCCAGGGCGTATACCTTTTCCAACATTTCCGGTGTGCATGCTGCCTTTACCGTTTCCCTTGCCGGTTCGCCGCAGACTGCGATTCGCAACAGGGCAAACAGCAACTCATTTTCTTCCAAGTGCCATCACCTTTCCAGTGTTATTTGTGTAGGATGCCTTTATATGTATTTTGCACCGCATCGTAGCTTTCTAGGTTGCCGATGTCATAGCGGCTGCCGGGCATTTCCATGGCATACACCGGTGTCTGGGTGCAAAGCCATGCAATATAGCTGCCGGGGGCATCGGTGCCGCAGCCTGCTTCGATCCCTTTTGCCACCAATCGGGCATCCTGCCGGGTGTAGTAGTAGAAGGGAGGGCAGCACCAATGGGTTTCGGGGGTGGGAGATTTTTCCGTCATGCGCAAGATCTTGTCGTTTTCGTCAATTGTGACCACGCCGCATTTTAGGAGCTTTTGCGCGTTGGGTTCATAATAACGCATGATGCAGGATGCCTTTTTTTCTATGGCATAATCCACAAAATGGGTTAGGGAGAAATCCAGCAGATTGTCGCCAGCGATCACCAGCATATCGTCATCCAATGCGAGCTGCTCGATTGCATACTGAATATCCTTTACTGCCCCCAGACGGGTCTCGTTGCTGACGGTTCCATCGTCCACCACTGTGATTTTCTGCGCCTTTTTCTGCGCCCATTGGGAAAAATGGTGGGCAAAGCGATGGTTGGAGATCACTACATATTCATCGATCTTTCCAGATTGGTCCAGATCGTCTATGAGCCAGTCCAGGATAGTCTTGTCCTGTACCGGTAAAAGGGGTTTGGGGAAATTCTCTGTCAGCGGATATAGCCGGGTGGCATATCCCGCCGCTAAGATTAAGCATTTCATAGCATTTACCTCGTCACTTCAACCGGACACCGTCTGCACTTTGGCAAATATGGGCGGAATATTTCCCCGCTAAATGGGGAAATGCGTGCAGATATTCTGCTTCCACAGTTTGCAAAATATACTCTTCAAAAGCTGGGTCGATCAGCGCCATGCAGCAACCCTTGAAGCCTGCGCCGGAGAACCGACCGCCATAGATGCCCTCTGTATGGGTCATGATTTCGTATAACTTTTTCAGTTCCACAGAACCGGTCTCCCAATTGGAAATGGAGGAAAGACCGCTTTCAAAGGAAAGTCTGCCGAAGGTTTCAATATCACCTCGGCGCCACGCCTCCGCACCTTGTTGTACCCGGAAAAACTCCTCATACCAATGCTGCGCTCGTTTGCGCCAGTTTTCCGGCAGCTTGTCCTGATGTTGCAGATATACCTCGTATGGCACGTCCCGCAGGTGCGTTTCATCAAATTTTCCGTATTCCATACCCGCATATGCTTTCAGAGCGTAAGCTGCGCTGCGACACTCGTCCACCCGCATATTGAAGGCAGAACCGGCAAGGCTTCGTTCCAGACCGCTGAAAAAGATGGCAAATTTGTAGGGCTTCATATCTGGGTGCTGGGGGATCAGTTCATAACTGTCGTTCTGCATGTCCATATAGAGCAAATGGTCTTTTTTGCAGTATACCTCGCAGGATTGATCCAGCTTGCCGCAGGCAACGCCCACGTACTTGTTTTCCGCCTCTTTGGCAATGGTGATCAGCTCCTGGGGGGTCAGCGTGATTCCGTTCATGGTACAAAGGGCGGACAGAAAGGTAATGATCACCGCAGCGGAAGAGCTGAGTCCTCCAATGGGCAGTTCGCCATCTAAAACCGCGCACAGGCCCCGCCGCAGGGGATACCGCTTATAAAGGGCAATGGTGGCGCCCCGTAGATGATCTGCCCAATCGTCTTCTTTGACTTTCGGGGTTGCTTCTACGTACCATTGAGCCCGCTTGTCAAATTGGATGGATTTGATCTCGATAACACCGTTTTCCTTAGGTCCGTAAGCCATATGGATACCCTTGTCGATGGCAAAACCGGTGATCTTCCCCAGCTGATGATCCGAGTGGGCGCCGATGGGGCAGATCCGGTACGGTGTGAATGCGGTGTATTGGGGCGGTTTCTTATAGATTTGTTCAAATGCTTCTGATGCATTCATGGTTTATTCCTCTTCGTTCAGGTAAAATTCCTTATACCACCTTGCAAAGCGGCGGAGACCCTCCCGCAGGGAGGTGTTGGGTTTGAATCCAAAGTCCCGCTCCAAGGGTGAGGTGTCTGCATAGGTCATGGGTACATCACCGGGCTGCATGGGAACCAGTTCTTTGTGGGCCTCAAAGTTGTAATCTGACGGCAGCACACCGGCGGCGATCAGTTCCTGTTGCAGAATGTCCACAAAGTCCAGAAGATTTTCTGGGTGGGAATTTCCAATGTTGTATAGCCGGTAGGGGGGCAGGGGCAAACCGTCCTCGCCAGTCACCTTTTCCGGGGCGTTGCACATTACGTGTCGCACGCCGGTGACAATATCATCTACGTAGGTAAAATCCCGCATGCAATTGCCGTAATTGAAGATCTGAATGGTTTTACCCTCCCGCAGCTTGTTGGTGAAACCAAAGTAAGCCATATCCGGGCGGCCGGCAGGTCCGTAAACCGTAAAAAACCGAAGTCCGGTAGCGGGGATATTATAGAGCTTGGAATAGGCATGAGCCAATAATTCGTTACTTTTTTTGGTAGCGGCATATAAAGACAGGGGGTTGTCTACCTTGTCGTCGGTGGAGTAAGGTACTTTCTTGTTGGAACCATAGACAGAGCTGGAACTGGCGTAGATCAAATGTTCCACCGGATGATTCCGGCAGGCTTCCAAAATGTTGTAAAAGCCCAGAAGGTTGTTTTCAATATACACATCGGGGTTGGAGATGGAATACCGCACCCCTGCCTGCGCGGCGAGATTTACCACCACGGCGAAGCCATACTTTGCAAACAGTTCATCCAGCATGGGCCGGTCAGCAATGCTTCCCCTAAAAAATTCCCATTTTGAGGCAGGATGGGCTTTTGCCACCTTTTCGATCTGGGTCAGGCGGTATTCTTTCAGGGAGACATCGTAGTAATCGGTCATGCGGTCCAGACCGATAATGGTGACCGGTTCTACATTGCGCAAAAGTTCCATCACCAGATTGGAGCCGATGAATCCGGCGGCTCCGGTGACAAGGATTGTTTTATTTGTCAGCTCAACATTCGGTGTCAGCATGTTAATCTTTTCTCCAAACCATTTTATTGACCACGCCGGTGTAAGACTGGATCAGCTTGACTACCTTGGTGGAAACGTTTTCTTCCACATAGTCCGGCACAGGGATGCCATTGTCACCTGCCTGCACCATGGTCACTGCGGTGTCCACTGCTTGCAACAGGTTCTTTTCGTCGATACCCGCCAATACAAAACAACCCTTGTCCAAGGCTTCGGGGCGCTCCGTGGAGGTGCGGATGCAAACTGCCGGGAAGGGCTTGCCGATGGACGTAAAGAAGCTGCTCTCTTCCGGGAGCGTGCCGCTGTCAGATACCACGGCAAAGGCGTTCATTTGCAGGCAGTTGTAATCGTGGAAGCCCAGCGGTTCATGACGGATCACCCGCTTGTCCAGCTGAAAACCGCTCTTTTCCAGTCGGTTGCGGCTACGGGGGTGGCAGGAATATAGGATGGGCATATTGTATTTTTCTGCCATGCGGTTAATAGCGGTGAACAGAGAATTGAAATTCTTCTCCGTGTCAATATTTTCTTCCCGGTGAGCGGACAGCAGGATGTACTTTCCTTTTTCAAGACCCAGACGGGTGTGGATATCGCTGGCTTGGATCTTTTCCAAGTTGTTGTGGAGTACCTCTGCCATGGGAGAACCGGTGACATAGGTGCGCTCCTTGGGCAAACCGTTATCGGCAAGATACCGGCGGGCATGCTCGGAATAACACATGTTCACATCGGAAATGATGTCCACAATCCGGCGGTTGGTTTCCTCCGGCAGACATTCATCCTTACAGCGGTTGCCCGCTTCCATGTGGAAGATGGGGATGTGCAGCCGTTTGGCGCCGATGACGGACAGGCAGGAATTGGTATCACCCAGCACCAGTACCGCATCGGGCTTGACTTCTGCCATCAGTTGGTAGCTTTTTGCGATAATATTGCCCATGGTCTCGCCCAAATCCGCGCCCACGGCGTTCAGGTAAACATCTGGATCGTCCAGTTCCAGATCATGGAAGAATACGCCGTTGAGGTTGTAGTCATAGTTTTGACCGGTATGGGCCAGCAGGCAGTCAAAATACTTGCGACACTTAGTGATCACTGCCGCCAGCCGAATGATCTCCGGACGGGTGCCCACAATGATCAGAAGTTTCAGCTTGCCGTTATTTTTGAAAGAAGCCATATTACTGCCCCACTTTCTCAAAGAATGTATCGGGTTTGTTGGGATCAAAGGTTTCGTTGGCCCACATCAGGGTCACCAGATCCTCTGTGTCACTTAAATTGATGATGTTATGGGTGTAGCCGGGGAGCATGTGGACCGCCTGGATCTTGTCTCCGGAAACTTCAAAATTCAGCACTTCGCCAGTGCCGATCTTTCGCTGTTGGATCAGCGCTTTGCCGGAAACTACGATAAAGAATTCCCATTTGGTGTTGTGCCAATGTTCACCCTTGGTGATGCCGGGCTTGGAAATATTTACAGAGAACTGACCGCATTTTTCGGTTTTCAGCAGTTCTGTGAAGCTGCCCCGCTGGTCGCAGTTCATCTTCAAGTCAAAGATGGCAGCTTCCTTGGGCAGATAGCTCAAATAGGTGGAATACAACTTCTTGGCAAAACTGTTGTGAGGGATTTCTGGCATGGTCAGCGTGGCGGGCTGCGCCTTAAAGGTTTCCAAAAGCGCCACAATCTCACCCAGCGTTACCTTATGGGTGTTGGGAGCAGCGCAGTATCGACCATTTTCACAGAGGACTGTGTCAACACCGTCAAATTCGCAGCGGTGTTCTGTGCCTGCAAGGGCTGAGAGCATTTCCTCCACCAGATCGTCAATGTACAGTAGTTCCAGCTGGACTGCTGGATCATTGACCGTGATAGGTAGGTCATTGGCGATGTTGTTGCAGAAAGTTGCTACGGCGCTGTTATAGTTGGGACGGCACCACTTGCCAAAGAGGTTGGGGAACCGATAAACCAACACCTTTGCCCCAGTCTCTTCTCCATAGGTAAAGAACAAGTCTTCTCCGGCTTTCTTGCTGCGACCGTATGGGCTGTCGTAGCGACCGATCAAAGTTGCCTGCACGGAGGAGGAGAGCATTACGGGACAGGTGTTGCCGCACTTTTTTAGGGTATCCAACAGGGTAGAGGCAAAGCCGAAGTTACCCTGCATAAATTCCTTTTGATCCAGAGGGCGATTCACACCGGCAAGGTTAAATACAAAATCCGCTTTGGCGCAGTATGTTTCCAGCAACGCCGGATCTGTGTCCAGATCATATTCGAAGATTTCGTCAATCGTCAGTTCCGTGGTGCGGTTTTTGCCGTCACGGATATTTTTTAGGTTTTCTACTAAATTCCGGCCAACAAATCCCTTTGCGCCGGTAATCAGAATGTTCATAGGCAATTCCTCAGTATGCAATGCCGGCTTTGTCCAGCTCGTCCCGGATATATTGCAGGCCCAGCAGCTTCTGCTGCACCTGTTCCACATTCAGAAGCTCAGTGTTGGAGGAATCAAACTCGGTGAGGGGGTTGCGGTCTACGTCACCCTGTTTGAAGAATTTGTCGTAGTTCAGACCGCGTTTGTCGCAGGGAACACGGTAGAATTCGCCCATGTCGATGGCGCCTGCGCATTCTTCGTTAGTCAGCAGTGTCTCGTACATCTTTTCGCCGTGGCGGATGCCGATAACTTTGATCTCATGACCGGGGGCGAACAGACCGGTGACCGCTTTTGCCAGCACTTCAATGGTGCAGGCAGGGGCTTTCTGCACCAAAATATCGCCGGAAACGCCCTTTTCAAAGGCGAAAAGCACCAGATCCACCGCCTCGTCCAGACTCATAATAAACCGGGTCATGGAGGGCTCGGTGATAGTGATGGGGTTACCTGCCTTGATTTGGTCGATCCACAGGGGGATCACAGAGCCCCGGCTGCACATAACATTGCCATAGCGGGTGCAACAGATTTTTGTCTTATCTGTTGTTCTTGCTTTTGCAACGGCCACCCGTTCTTCCAATGCTTTGGAGATGCCCATGGCGTTGACGGGGTAGGCTGCTTTATCTGTGGATAAACAGATAACACATTTTACGTTTTCTTCGATAGCTGCGGTCAATACGTTATCAGTGCCGATTACATTGGTGCGTACTGCTTCCATGGGGAAAAATTCACAGGAAGGCACCTGCTTCAAGGCCGCAGCATGGAAAATGTAGTCCACGCCGTGCATGGCGTTTTTGACGGATGCCAGATCTCGCACATCGCCGATATAGAACTTGATTTTTTCGGCAACCTCGGGCATCTTCGCCTGAAACTCGTGGCGCATATCGTCCTGTTTCTTCTCATCACGGGAGAAGATGCGGATCTCACCGATATCCGTCTGCAAAAACCGGTTCAAAACTGCATTACCAAAGCTGCCGGTACCACCGGTGATCAATAATGTTGAATCTTTAAAAATTGACATTTTTAATTCCTCTTTCTTATACAGTTTCTCTTTAAAAGAGATTTCCCAATGCCGAGAATGGTGATGAAAAATTCCCGATTTAATAGGCACACGACCAGAAAACTGGCTGCGGATAGAATAGATGCAAAACGCAAATCGCAACAAACAATACATGTTTGCGCAAAGATGATGATTGCAGATAAAATAGATGCGCCTATGTTATATTCCAAAACTAACATTTTTCGGGATTCGAATGCACGAAACAGCCAAAGCAGCAAATAGCTGACCAATGTAGCAAGTGCCGCGCCGGTACTGCCGATTAATGGGACTAATAAAAGGTTTAGAAGAATGTTGAGAATTGCTGTACCCACTGTTGAATAAAATATTCGTTTTGTTTGTTTTGCTGCGGTATATATTGTACCTAAGAACAGCGCAAGGGAATGGAAACAGCAGGCAACGAGTAGGATCGGTGCGATTTTCCATGCTACATAAAAGTCCTTGGCAAACAATATTTTAGCAATGGGTTTGATAAAAACGATCAGTCCGGATGATAGAATTGCGCATAGGGCAATATAATTTTTGTTAACTGTGGAAAAGAATTTTTTAGATTCGTTGTTTCCGAAATCTTCGACAGAGGATATCTGCCAGGCCATAATAAACATGTTAAAAATAACAGTTAAAAAAGCAGGCAGCTTTGATGCTATGGAGTATATTCCGTTTTCGGAATCTCCTAAAAATGCGGTGATAATATATCGGTTTGAGGAATTTGTGATCCACCAACTGATATTATTTGGTACCATGGGTAGTGCATATAACAGCATACGGAATATCATCTTTTTGTCCAGTTTTCTGGGATTTAAGAGATATCTATATGCTTTGACATGGAAGAACAGACCAATGTCGGTGATAATTTGTCCGCAAATGAATGCTAACAGATATCCTTCAATTCCCCATTGGAACCATAAAATAAAGAGAATGTTTAACAGCGCGGTTGTAAAAGTGTTAACAATACCCCAGAGGGAAAATGCAAAAACGTAGTTGGTGCCCTTTGCAAATTGTGCAAAGATAATGTACAGGGCTTGCGTTAAGTAATACGCAAAGAAATACCAGTAGTATGCATTGAAAATAGGGAGGTTGCAGATTACAGGGGAACAGAGGAGCAACAATCCGGTTCCGGTTGTTGTTATAAAGATGCCCACAGAGAACACTTGGTGTTTGTAAGAATTAAGGTTATCTTCTTTTGCATCCAAGGCAAATCGCAACACCGCTTCACCAATGGAAAGTGTAAGTATGGGGGTGAGCAGATTGATGGTCGTTGTCAGCAGATCCACTGTTCCGTATTGCTCCGTGGATAAACAGTTCGTATATAACGGGATCAATAAGAAATTTAGCATTTTAGAAGCGAAATTTCCCAGTATCATCCATAGCATGTTGCTGCCTAATCTTTGATAACGATTCATAATGATTTTTACCTGTACCTTTTGCTCTCACAAGCATTATTGCAAGTATCGGCAATAACCTATCGATAGGCATCCATCAGTTTTTCACCGATTATTGCTTGCGGATATTTTTGTGTTATAGAATTGCGGGCGTTTTTGCCTAGTTGAAGGGCTAAATCTGCATGTTCTAAGAGACGTACAATGTAATGGGCCAATGTTGCGACCTCATTATATCTGTATACCAATGCATTTTCTTCGTGCTTGGCAAATTCCAGGATGCTTCCTACATCTGTGGTGATGCAGGGGCACCCTACGGTCATTGCCTCTCGCAAGGTGGAAGAGTGATTTTCAATACAGGATGGCATGACAAAAACATTTGCTTTTGCCATGTTTTCTGCCATCTGCGCCTGGGAAAGCTTTCCGAGAAACTGCACATTTTCTTCTAAATGGTAAGTTGCAATCAGTTTCCGCAGGTATCGCAAATAAATGGGTTCAAACAAAAAATGTGGCTTTTTGCTCTCCACATTTCCCGGTATTTTCAGCATAATGTCGGGATACTGCTGTTTGATCTGGGCCAGGGCTTTCAGGAGAATGTGTAATCCCTTTAAGGGTGTGCGTCCTGCAACGGTAAAGACTGTGTGCCGGTCACATGTTTCCGTAGACCACTGCTGTTTGGTAAAGCAGTGGTTGATGGGCAGGGGGACAGAAAAGGTTTTTATGCCGGCATGGGCATACTGGGCGCAAGCCCAGTCACTGTCAAGAATAATACCCCGGCTGTTCTTGATCATTTCCTGTTCCATGGCCACCTGTTTTTGGATTCTTTTATTCTCCCAGAGCATTTTCAGTATTTTGGGAAGCAGCATAATATCTGCACCTTTGCACAGTTCCCGCCATGGCATATCTCCATTGGGATGCTCTGTTATGCTGCTCATGATTCCCTGAATGAAGAAGATCGTCGGGATATGGGGAGCTGCTTTTTGGATGTCGATGCCCATAGAGTATTCTGTGCCCCAGACCTGAATGAGATCCGGTTGTATCTGTTCGATACAGCCTTTCCATTTTTCAACCTCTTTTTGTGGTGCAACAAAACCTCTGTGCTGGGGATTGTCCAACAGATGGTAATGAATCCTGTCTTGCTCGCAATAGCTGTATGCATTGCGATTGGATAACGCAACGATGTGCAGTTCCAGTTCCCCGGTTTCACGAAAAGGTTTTAAATGCGCTGCGCATGCATCGATCCAACCGCCACTGCCTAATTGCGTAATGCCAAATGCAGCTCCGCATTTTCCCATTGCAGCTGCAATAGCCCAAATGACTTTCATTTGTTGAACCTTCTTTCCTGATTGTTTTATGGGTTCTTGTTTTTATCTTCTGCTTTAATTGCAATGTATGGAGCGGCTAATAGCGGAATGACAAATGTTGTATAGTCGTAAGTGTTGGTAAAGCCAAGCACCAATAGTAGCAAGCCAATTACAAGTCTGAGTCTGGGATCGGGTTTTAATTGGCGGATGACAGTGTTGAATACTACATGATAATATAAGAAAGCATATAAGATTCCGTAGTTAGCCAGTACGTCTACAAGGGCTTGGTGGCCGCCCGCGGCGTGTTTTCCTGCCAGAATGACACTGCCAAGAACGGGGTATTGGAAGATTGCCTGCAAGCCTTGCATCAGCAACCGCCCTCTGGTGCTGTCAATGTAAGATACGTTGCTGTTAGTGTCAGTGATACTAATGAGCACGGCAAGCTTTTGCTTATACACGTCCGGAATGTCAAAGTTGTTGAGGATATATTTCAAAACAGAAGGAATGACAACCAGCAAAGCAATGCCGATGCAACCGAATAACACGATTGTAACCAAACCGCTTTTTTTGACACATAAAGCCATGATTATTCCCAAAAAGGCCAAAATAATGGCGGTGGTATAGCCGGAATTTAAAATCAGATATCCCAAAAGCAATATGGCTGAGAGAAGTGTAATCTTTGCCCGGAGTGTGTGCTTATTGTTTCGGAAATTGTAAACCAAAATAGTTTCCAGAAATACACATCCGTATGCATAACCGTAGGAACCGGCATACTTTTCAATTCCGGTCCGTTCCGTAAGTCCGGAAGCGTTCCGCATAACAAATGCATTGGATTCCAGCGCGATGAGGGAAGGAATTGCCACAAGCACGAAAAGTCCAAGGATATAATAAAAGAAAAACTTTAATTTCTTTGGCTCATATTGGCTGTAATATATACTGAACAGTCCCAGAATGACAATGATAAATAAATTGATGGTTCGGGATGATGCAAATGCAAAATCTCTCTGTCCCAGCCAAATGGTGGCAAATAATATGCAAAGCAATAGTGAAGCGCACAATGCGTAATTTAATAGTGCGCCGCGCATTTTGGGAAGGATATACAATAAGAATACGGCGAAGCAAGCAAATGCGACAAGTCTGAAAATCAGCCGGCTTGCCAGTATGGGCAGAATTACCCAGGCGATGATGTACAATACGCACAAGTCTTTCAGATTTAAGGATATTCGAATGACCCCTTTGTTTCTTTCCTGCAAACTGTGCGCGGTATAATAGCTTGAATCTTTATTCATTAAGAAGTCCTCATTTATAATCCCAACATAACAGGATACTACATGTTATAGTAATTCCGTAAAGCCTTATCCTTTTCTTTACCGGTCAAATGCCCCAGATGCAGGGATTCTCTTTTTAGTTTTTCCAAGTATTCCTCTGCCGTTTTGATCACCCTGCATGGAACACCTGCGGCTACGGAATTATCTGGGATATCCTTTGTTACGACACTTCTGGCACCGATCACCACATTGTTGCCGATGTTCACACCGGGCAGTACCATGGTTTCTTCTCCAATATAGACGTTGTTGCCAACGGTAATGGGCTTTGTGATTTCCAGATCCGGAATCTGATCACGGAAGATCAGCGTGCCACCGTCGTGAGCGATAAACTTGCAACCGCCGGTAATGTGAACGTTGTCACCGATGGTGATGATCCATGGTTCGCTGCCCCAGCTGACCGAACCGTAAAAATGAGGGTTTTTGCCCACCTTTACGCCAATCTTGCGGGCGTGCTTTTCTGGATTCATTCGCGCAGAAAGAACAGAAAACGGTTTCGTAAATAGTTTGCAAAAACGTTTTAACGTCATAATATGTCCTCCCGGGTTATGGGCGGCAGCTTAAATTGCGCACCCATGATGCAGTCAAATTCATCCGGCGTAAACCTGGTATAGCCGCAGGCGTTGTAGAAGGTCAGCTCACCAAAGACTACCTGTCCGTTCACGTCATAGAAGTCGGCGCGAACATGGGGGAAATCTTGCGCCAAGACTTCCGCTGCTGCCACCATTTTGTCAAAGCATGCAGGTTTTGGTATGGGTTGGGTGATTTTTTTGAAATCCAACCGATAGTAGGGCAGCTGCTGAAAATTTCGATCAAAGAAACCCAGTTTACCGTTTTCATGGTTGTCAGTGTAGTCGATCATGGTGTACAGACAAAACACCTTCCCTTGGAAGCAGAAAAACTTGTAATCCGGAAGGTCGTTTGCTTCGTTGCGAGGGATCAGCCGTTCGGCCAGAATCCGGGGTTTGCAATCCTTATAACACCATTCTCTTCCGTAAGCATAGCTGTCATCTTTGTACCATTGGCGCATCATTTGACGAAGCTGTTCGTAATTTTCCTGTGTTTTATCTGTTACAAAGTAATTCAGACCGCTTCCCACGGTACATTTTAAGGCAAAACTGTTGGGCAGCGCCTCGAAATCCACATCCTCAGGGCTTTCATAAACCGCGTAGAGGGGGTTGAGTAAGTGCCCTAAACCTTTACTTTCCACGTAAGCGCGAACTGTATACTTGTCTGAGCATTGGGTCATTAGGGCAGTTCGGTAGTTGAGTTTGTACCATTGTAGTTTCTCGGTATAACGTTTCGGATTTTTCAGGTGCAAGGTGTGACCGGTTTTGATGCGGTACTGTAACCAGATCATGGGCTTGTCCGGTACTGCTTTTAAGATCCGAAGGATCTTCAATCTCATATCCTGAGATGGGATCAGTTTTTTGTAAAAATTCATGGTTATCCCTCTAAGAATTGCTGCATTTCTTCTGTAAAATGCAGGTAGTGGAAGATTCCGTCTGCACAGTTGCGTTTTATTTGATGCAGTTGCGCATCTGTTGATTTGAGGATGGTATCGTACATGGCTTTTAGTTGGTCATGTTCGCAGATATAGCCGTTGTAACCATTTTGGATATAGTGTTTCAGGTCACTGGTGTCCGAGCAAAGGACCGGTGTGCCGCAACTGATGGATTCGGATACCTTAGTGGGGAAGCCGGACATGGTGGATCGTTTTCTGTCCCGGATCAGTACGGTGAAATTCGCTGCCGCAACACCTGCCATTGCCTCGGCATTGGAGACCAGACCGTGGAAAACGATCCGCTGCCCCAACTGTTCCAAAACTGCTTCACCGCCTTGCCGCAGATGTTCCGGGAACATTCGTATGTACTGCTGGCGGGTCAATCCGAAAATGTCGAAACGGAAGGGGCGGGTCCCTTCTGCCTGTATCGCTTCTGCCAGCGCCGCAAGCATCAGATCAATGCGGTCTTTCCATTGTTCCAACGGTCTTGCAATATCGGTGGATGTGCCGGCATAAACGAAGCGGATAGGATCGTATTTCGGTAGTGTTTCCGGGGTAGTTATGCTGGCAGCCAACGGCGGGATCACGGCTGTTTTTCTGCCATGCGTGCTGTGATAATCTGCCAAGTAATGGCTGATGCAGATCACACCGTCGCATTTGGGAATCACACGGTTGTTTAAAAGCCTGTGATTGTTCCAGCGAATCAGCGCCCGCAGAGGATTGTGCCAATTCAGTTCAAACCAATCTACTTGGTCGTAATATACCGAGATTTTGTTTTTTCGACACCAGCGGATAATGGCAACATTTTCCTTTTGGGTAAAAATTGCGCCGTAGAGAATAACCCCAGTCAATTCGCCGCGGTAGAGTTCCAGCAGATCGGTTATTTGTACAGCGCCGCCATTGAGCACGCGACCTACATTACCGGTTTTGATGGTGTGGCAGAGGATACCTTCGTGCTCGATGGCTGTGCCGTCGCCGTTGCCGATGCACACCGGGACATACCCCAGCGCCTTTAACAATAAGCAGTTACCAAGCACGCGCTTGCCGGATGCGTTTTTGTCGGGGAATTTAAAATTTCCCACGTAGGCGATGGTATTGCCCATATTGACTCCTTCTGTCAGTCCAGATGACTGAGCGCTTCTTTCATAATGGTATCCCAGGAATAATGCTCCGCGGCAAAGGCGCGCATGTTGGACACTACTTGCGGATCATTGCGGTAGCTTTGGTAGAATTCCCATACCCGATCAAAATCAATGGGGCTCTCATCAGAGGGGAATTTGCAAATGTAGGGATAACCCTCCGGGACGGTGGGTTCGCTGCCGGAATAGATATAAGGAAGTCCCTTTGCAAAATATTCCTTGGTTTTCAAACCGGTATCTTTCTTGCCGCCTACCCGGTGCTGACCGAAAGGGCCCAGGCCTACGTTGCACTTGTTGTAGATCTCGTCCAATTCTGCACCGCTTTTTTTGCCGTAGAGAATCACACGGTCTTGCAGGCCATGCTTTTCAATTAACTGTCTTGTTGGGGGGGAGACGGTGCCCACCAAGTGAACAAATACCTGCGCCCCCGGCTTTTTTTGCTGATACACCCGCAGACTTTCGATGATCCTGTCATAGCCGTGATAAGAATTTTCGTTGGCTACGGAGATCAAATTCAATGCGGACTTTTCACCAATATAGTAATGGGGGGTAATACTTTGCACTTCAACGCCCATATTCATTGTGTAAGCTTTGACACCATGGAGCTCTGTCATATTTCCTTCAACAAGGAAATATGACAGATAATCCTTGAATTTGTTTGCGTTGTGCTTATACATGGCGACGATGTATTTTCCACCCAAACTTTTGTAACGGATACCTGGGAAATAGGCCAGTGATTCTGCTACCAGTTTTGCACCGTTCATTTTTAATTGGTAAAAGATTTGGAACAACAGTTGATTGGGTGCGCCCATGCGGATATAACCCAAATCGAAACCTTCCGCTTTTTTCAAAAAAGACAGCGCGGTCTTTTCCAGCCAGTAATACCGGATTTTTCGGTTTAAGGTGCTGATGGGGGTAGGGAATGCTTTGTGGAAGATAATGGTGTCGGTGTTGTCAAAGATCGACACGCCATCTCTATCGTAGGCCGTATAGGTTACGGCGATTCCCATTCTTCGCAGCGTGTGAATTTCGGAACGAATTTTTTTGGTAATGCCGATGGAAACATCTGCCGGTGTATAGTTGGCAAACATGAACGCTGTTTTTAGGTGTGCCATTGGATCAGCCCTTTCGTGCAAGGATTGTGCAAGTTTTCTCCTTGTAAGCATTTACTACAATGGTGCGGGAAAAATTTTGTTCCACGTGGGAACGGCCTGCTTCGCCCATTTGCTTGCGGGTTTCGTTGGGCATTGCCAGAAATGCTTCGATTTTCTCCACCAGCGCGTCTACGTTGCCGCCGGGGTAGATATAGCCGGACTGCCCGTCCACCACCGTTTCCCGGCAACCGGGATTGTCTGTGGTGATCAGGAATCTGCCGCTTGCGGCGTTTTCCAAAAGCACATTACTCATGCCTTCGCCGTAGGTGGAGGGGTGGATAATGGCGTGTGCCCGGGCGATAAAGGGCTTGACGTCTTTTTGACTGCCCCGGTAGTGGACAATATTCTGTTCACCCAGCAGTTGCAGATCTTCCTCATAGTGGCTCTCTGTGGGTTCAATGAAGCCGATCATATTAAATTCTGTGTAGGGATATTTTTCCTTAATCCGCTTGGCGGCGGCGATATAATCATCTACGCCCTTATCCCGCAGTACACGGCCGATGTAGTTGAATATAATGGTTTCGCCCCGTATGCCGTCACCGCCGTCCGGATAAGGCTGCAAGGGGAAACGGGTCAGGTCCACGCCGGATCCGGGGATCAGCTGATGGTCACCCTTGACCATGCCTTGCTCCAATGCCAGTTTTTGGTTGGTGGCATTCTGGAACATAATGCAGGCGGCCCCCCGGTAGGCAAACTTGAAAAGTCCCATAATGAACGCACGCATCAGACCGGTTTTGTTCAGTACACTGCCGAAACCGGTGACGTTGTTGATATAGGGGATTTTTAGTTGCCGCGCGGCAATGCTGGCGTATACGTTGGGTTTTGCCGTGTAGGTCAGTACTACGTCCGGTCTGTACTTGGCGAAGAGCTTTTTATAGTGGCGGTACAGCTTGAAATCTGCCACGATATTGGTTCCCCGGCGATCAATCACCGGGTCATCGTAGATGTAGGGAATATGCTGCATCAGTTCGAATTTCTCACCGTAAGGGCAGGAGATCAGCATATCGTAGCCATCTGCAATGAGCCCCTCGATCAGCTCTTTGCGGAAACAGTAGATATCGTCGTCGTTGTTTGTCAGCAACGCGATGAGCGGTTTGCGTTTGGCATCCAATGCCATCCCTCCTTATTTTCCGGAAATTACCGATTCTGTTTCTTCTTGTTGATATTCCTTACCCAGAACGGTAAAAACGGTCATAAACATGATCTTAATGTCACTCCAAAAATGGAATTGCTTGATTGCGTTCAAATTGTAGCGCATTTTGCCGGGCAACACCTGATTTATGTAGATGTGGTCTATATCCGCAGCGCCTGCCAGCAGGCGGTCCTCGTCTTTGTAAAAAATGCTTGCCAGACTGGTGACACCGGCAGGGAGCAAAAGGGTTGCCAGCATTTCGGGGGTGTAGGCTTCCACGTACTTAGGCACTTCTGGGCGTGTCCCAACAAAGGTCATGGTTCCCCGTAAAATGTCTATCAGCTGGCACAGTTCGTCCAGTCGATATTTGCGGATCACGTGTCCCACTCGGGTGATGCGGTGGTCGCTGCCTACGGTGACAAGAGAACCCTTGTCGGCATTTTGCACCATGGATCGGAACTTAAAGATCCGGAATTGCTTTCCGTATTGGGTAACCCGAATTTGCCGATAGAACACCGGGCCGGGGGAATCCAGCTTGATGGCAATGGCAAGCGCCAGAAATACCGGCGATAAAACCAGCAACATCACCGCAGACACTGCCACGTCAAATATTCTCTTCAAAAGCAAGCTTGCTTGCTTTTTGCGCAGGATATCGTAGTAGGGTCTGACCGCTTCGGTTTGCAGTTCCGGCGGCAGCTTTTCCCATTTGCAAAGCATCATGCCATAAATTCCTTTACAATCGCAATGTAATTTTCGATAATATATGCCACTTGCTGGTCGGTCAGACGGGTGTGCAGGGGCAGGGTAATCTCGTTTTCAAAGTGGGCGTAGGCGTTGGGGAAATCTTTGATATCATAGCCCAGATTTTTGTATGCCGTGTGCATAGGCAGGGGTTTGTAGTGCACGTTGCAGGCGATGCCCCGTTCTGCCATTTTGATAATGATCTTGTTTCTCTGCGCTCCTGTAATGCCCGGAATGCGGGTCAGATACAGGTGACCGGAGGATTCATATTCATCGGTATAGTGGTTCAGCACCTGTACACCAATGGGTTTTAATGCAGTATCATACTTTCCGATGATCTCCTTGCGCCGGGCAAGCATGGTAGGATAACGCTCTAACTGCTTTAAACCAATGGCGGCGGTGACATCGGTCATGTTGCACTTGTACCAAGTGCCTACGATGTCATATTCCCATGCGCCCAATTGGGTCTTTGCCAAAGCATCCTTACTCTGCCCGTGAAGGCTGAGCAGCTGCAACTGCTTGTAAATGGCTTCGTTATCAACGCCCTCCATGGTGCGCCATGTCAGCGCGCCGCCCTCAGCGGTGGTGAGGTTTTTTACCGCATGGAAGGAGAAAGAAGAAAAGTCGGCAATGCTGCCGATCATATTTTTGCCGGAACTTGCGCCGAAGGCGTGGGCAGTGTCTGCCATGATGGCAATGCGCCCCAGCGCCTTTTGCATTTGGGTTGCAGGCTGAAACAGCTCCCGCTTTTTCTCGGCGATGGCAAACAGCCTTTCATAATCGCAGGGGATACCGGCCAAGTCCACAGGAATGATCGCCTTGGTGCGCTCTGTGATGGCAGCTTCCACCGCGTTATAATCCATTTCCAGAGAATCCGTTTGACAGTCAACAAGCACCGGTTTTGCCCCCACGTGACAAATCACCGATGCCGATGCGGTGTAGGTGTAGGCAGGTACGATCACTTCGTCTCCCGGGCCAATTCCCATGACCCGCAGCGCCATTTCCGCGCAAGCAGTCTGGGAGTTCAGGCAAACGCATTTTTCGGTGCCTACGTATTGGGCAATGTTTTTTTCCAGCTGTTTGGTTCTGGGGCCTGTGGTGATCCATCCGGAGCGCAGCGCTTCCGCTACCTCCTGCACTTCCATTTCAGAAATGTCCGGAGGGGAGAAGGGGATATGCATAATCTCTGTGGGCATAAACAGATTCGTCCTTTCTTCGGGCAGTTGAAAATTGCGGTGGGGAATGGGCGCAAACGCCTGAACTGTTATTGCTTATTCCGGAAATTTGCCGTTTTTTGTATAATTTTGCTGCGTTATGCAGGCTGGTGGCGCAAAATGACCCTATTTTTCTTTCTAAATTATACTCTATGTGTTTGTAAAAATCAAGTGCTATACATGTAAATAAAGAAATGAAAGCAGCAAAGGCGAGAATGGTTCAGAAAAATAACGGTTTTATACAAACGATAAATTTGCCTGGAAACATAGTATCGAACAGGGGATGATTTCAAACGATCAACGCATCCCTTGCTTTCAGTTAGGCATACAAAATTGGACGGCCATCCCCGTCAATAATACGCGGCAATTTGTTTTTGTTTTTGCGTTCATATTTGATTTTTTACAGCTGTAAGTTAAGTATAAAAGATACCCCTGACAACCAGTGTCAGGGGTAAAAAATTTATTAGCATAAATATATAAAAAGAACGGTTGGCTTTAATACCAACCGTTCTTATTTAAACTTTGGATGTTCAAATGAGATGATTTGTAAGATACATTCCTAAAATCATTCTTAGCCATAAAAATATGGGTATAACTATTATTAAGAGTATTAACCATATTAGGATCTTCATTTTCGGATGTTTTTTATACAATCACCCCCATAATAAGAATACTTTGATAATACTTTATAACTTTTGAACCACCAATATGGGGCGTGCTTGATTTTGGTTTATTGGGGTGGGGCGATTTCCAAATTTTGTGTCGTTTTCCGAAAAGAAACATTTATATTTTTTTCTGATTCGGCAAAGCTATGGTTGCGGAAAGAACAGTGCTTTCTTCGGAAAGTACGGCTTTCCGAGAAAGCAGAAAAGGAGAGAAATGTTATGAAGAACAACAACCAGATCAATGTTCCCCAGGCACGGGAAGCTATGGACCGTTTTAAAATGCAGGCTGCACAGGAAGTTGGCGTGAACCTGACCAATGGTTACAACGGTCACCTGACTTCCCGTGAGGCCGGTTCCGTAGGCGGCCAGATGGTCAAGAAGATGATCGAGGCTTACGAGCAGGGCATGCAGTAAGTCCCAAGTGCCAATGATCCTTCGGGGTCATTGGCATTCCATATTTGCAAATCTTTTTAATTTGTGATAGACTATGTATATATAGTTTATCGCAAGGAGAGATGGCTATGCGTATTCAGGAATCCGGGGAAATGTATTTGGAAACCATTTATGTGCTCATAAAGCAAAACGGGCATGTGCGCTCTGTGGATGTGGCGGAGCATATGGGCTATTCCAAACCCAGTATCAGCCGGGCAATGGGCCTTTTGAAAAATGGCGGGTTTATTGAAATTGCAGCTGACGGCGCCATCACGTTGACGGAAAGCGGCATCGCCGTGGCGGAAAAAATCTATGAGCGGCATACGCTGTTGACCCGGCTTTTGGTAAACCTGGGTGTCAGCGAGGAAACTGCCTTGGAGGATGCTTGTAAATTGGAGCATGCTATCAGTGATGAATCCTTTGAAGCCATTAAAAAACATATCAATCATTATGGAAAAGAGCCTATCTGACGATAGGCTCTTTTGTCATCTTTTGGACCAGGTGCTTCTGGAAAACAGCACCAAAATGGGGAAAATCTCCAAGCGGCCTGCAAGCATTGCCATGATCATGGTCAGCTTGGACAGGACGTTGTAATCGGCAAAGGTACAGGTGGGACCCACTGCGCCCAGACCGGGACCGATGTTGTTGAAGGTGGCAAGGACTGCGGAAAGATTGGTTTCCAGACTGAATTTATCCAGGGACAGGATCAGCGTGCACAGTACAATAATAATGACGTATGCGGCAAAGTAGGCGTTGGCGTTATCCAGCACCTTTTCGTCCACGGTTTTTTTGTTGCTGCGAACCACCAGGACCTTCTGGGGGTTGAGGATCTTTCGGATATTCCGGCGAAGCACCTTGAACAACAGCAGTACCCGGATGCATTTCAGTCCGCCGCCGGTGGAGCCTGCGCTGGCGCCTACGATCATCAGAAGCAGCAGGATCGCCTTGGAAAAGTGAGGCCACAGATCAAAATCGGTGGTGGAGTAGCCGGTGGTGGTGATAACGGAGGACACCTGAAAGGCGGCATGGCGAATGGTTTCTTCCAGAGTGGAATATAGGGGACGAATGGACAGCACCAATGCAATGACGCACCCTACCGCCAGGCCAACATACAGTCGCAGTTCTTCGTCTTTACATACGCTGCGGAGATTGCCCATCAGCAGCAAATAGTAAAGACTGAAATTGATGCCGAACAGGAACATAAACACCGTGGTGACATTTTGGATGTATGGGCTGACGCTGCCTAAGGAGTCGTTGTAAATGCCAAAGCCGCCGGTACCGGCAGTGCCAAATGCCGTGCACAGCGCATCCAGCCAAGGCATTTTACCCAAAAGCAGCAGAATGAAATTCACAACGGTCATCACCACATAGATAAGGTAAAGGAGCATGGCGGTTTGCCGCATTTTCGGCACCAGTTTGCCCACATCCGGTCCGGGGCTTTCCGCCCGCAGCAGATGCATGGTAAAGCCGGAGCCTTTGCCGCCCGGCAGCACTGCCAGCAGGAACACCAGCACACCCATACCGCCGATCCAGTGGCTGAAACTGCGCCAGTAGAGGATGCCCCGGTACAAGCTTTCCACATCTGCGATCACAGAGGAACCGGTGGTGGTGAAGCCGGATACGATTTCGAAAAGGGCGTCGATGTAATGCGTCACCTGTCCGCACAGGACAAAGGGCAGCGCTCCCAGCAAACTCATAACGATCCAACTGAGGGCTACGCATACCAAGCCCTCCCGGGCGCCGAAGAGTCTGCCTGCCTTCCGACACAGTAGATACAGCCCTGCGGACAGCGCCAGCATGATACCAATGGTGATGGCGAAGGCCTTTGCCCCGGGCCACTCCCCATAGCCAAGGCTCACGGCCAGCGCCGGGATCATGAATGCGGCTTCAATGGCAATAATCTGGGCGATAAACCGCCCCATCATTTTTATATTCATAGCCCGTCACCCTTACGCAAAGATGTCTCCCAGCTGCCGGAGCATACCCCGGTGGCTGGTAACCACCACCACCCGGTCGCCGGGAACGAATCGGGATTCGCCGTTGGGGACTTCGGAGGTGATGCCGTGGATGATGGCGGCGATCAGTACATCCTGTTTTAAGCGAAGCTCTTTCAGGGGTGTGTCGGTGTGTGGGGTGCTTGCGTTTACAACAAATTCCACTGCCTCTACTTGCCCGTCGGCAATGGCGTGGACGGATACCGCTGCGCCGGTCTGATTCTGCATGGCGCGGACGTAGCGGACGATGATATTGCTGCACAGCTCTTTGGGGGTGATGATGCTGCCAAGGGCCATGGCGTTGGCAATGCGGATGCTCTCCTCCCGGCTCAGCTTGGTGACCGTCTGGGGGACACCCCGGCTGCCGGCGTACAGAGAGAGGATCATGTTGGTTTCATCCAGTCCTGTGAGGGCGGCCACCGCGTCGCACTGGTCGATACCTTGATCTTCCAGTACAGATTGGTTGCTGCAATCCCCGTGGATCACGTCGGTATTCGGCAGGGCTTCGGCAAGGGTAAGGCACCGGTTGTGGTCTTTTTCCAGTATTCGGACGGAAATACCGTCTTGTTCCAGAAGTTTTGCCAGATAGTAGCTGACCCGTCCGCCACCGCACAGTAGTACCCGGCGCACCCGGCGGGTGGAAATGTCCAGATTTTTTAATAGCAGCGCCAGACTGGGGGTGGGGGCGGTGACGAAGATCCGGTCACCCTCTTGCAGCACGAAATTGCCGCTGGGCGCCATGGCTTGCCCGTCCCGCAGCACCGCACACACCAGCACCCGGCACCGGACTACATTGCTCATATCCATCAGCGCTACATTTTTCAGCTTGCTTTTGCCGTCGATCCGCAGCTCTACGATCTGGGAACGGCCCTTGGCAAAGGATTCCCGCCGGAGGAAGCCGGGGAATTTCAGCAAGCGTTCAATTTCCATTGCCGCTTGTTTTTCCGGATTTACCGTCAAGGACAGGGGGAAGGTATGGTGCATGGTCATGACCTGCTCCGCGTATTCCGGGTCCCGGATCCGGGCGATGGTATGGATGTTGGGGTGGATGCCGTGGGCGGTCATGCAGCACAGAAGATTGACCTCGTCTGCGTTGGTGACGGCAATGACCAGTTCCGCGTTTTCGATGCCTGCTTGCAGCAAAACATCCTTAGAGGCGCAGTTGCCGCACACAGCCATGGCATCGAAGCGCTCTGTTGCTTCTCCCAGCACAATGGGATTCTGGTCGATAATGGTGATATTGTGACCCTCTACTGCCAAAAGTTGGGAAAGGGTCAAGCCTACTTTGCCGGCACCGGCGATGATGATATCCATAACATACCTCCCGAAAATTTACATATATTTTATACATTATAGCAAACCTGCGTTTATATTGCAACAATACACTGTTTCTTTGGAAAATTCTTCTTTGCTATCTTTCCGC
>JAZRQK010000029.1:0-3589 GCA_045649665.1 Faecousia sp.
TGGGGGTGCTGCAAAAAGGTGATCGCTCCGGCCTGCATATTCAGTTGTCGGGCCAGACGGACGGCTTCGGCAAGCAGTGCCTGATGTCCCAGATGAACACCGTCAAAAAAACCCAGTGCGTAAATTGTTCTTTCTTTCATAAAAACTACCTGTAAAACGGTTATTCCACTTCAAAAAAGCTCTTTATGGTTGACATAACACCACATTCGACCTTAGCCAGCATGAGAAATTCTCCTGCCGGGCCGTAGGCGCGGTAAGTGCCGTCTGCCATTTGCACAGAAAAGCTGTTGCCGTTGCGGCAGCGCAGCGCCTGCTTGTCCGTCAGTGTCACCGCCGGATACTGGGTGAACATACTGTCCACCGGGCGCAAAAAGCTTTCCGGGTCTTGGCTGTCCACCAGCACTTGCAGAGGAATCGCCTCGTCGATGGTGTAAACACCTGCGCCCACCCGGCGCAGCGCATCCATACAACCACCGCAGCCCAGCGCCTGACCAATATCCTTACACAAGGTACGGATATAAGTGCCTTTGGAGCATGTTACCCGCAGGCGGGCGGTGTCACCGTCAAAGGACAGACAAGTCAGCTCAAAAATGGTGATGGTTCTGGGCTTGCGCTCCACTTCCTTACCCTTGCGAGCCAGGTCGCAAAGCTTTTGACCGTTGATTTTCAGAGCAGAGTACATGGGGGGAATTTGTTGAATTTCTCCCCGGAACTGCTCCAGCGCAGCTTCAAACTGCTCCCGGGTCACGGAAACATCTTTCTGTTCCAGCACTGTGCCGGTGATGTCCTCGGTGTCGGTGGTAATGCCCAAGCGCAGGGTTGCCTCGTAGGTTTTGACTGCGTGTTCAAAAAACTCCACGCCCCGGGTGGCTCTGCCTACAAATACCGGCAGAACACCGGTTGCCATGGGGTCAAGAGTGCCGCCGTGACCGATGCGCTTGGTGTGCAGAACACCACGCAATTTGCTTACCACATCCTGGCTTGTCCAGTTTTGGGGCTTGTCTACAATTACAATGCCGTTCATAATCAAATCTCCGGTATTGCCGCGATAACTGCCTTAACGGCCTCGTCCATGGACATAGCAAGGCTTGCGCCGGCAGCGCCTCTGTGTCCGCCGCCGCCCAGCTTGGCGCAAATGGTGGAAGCATCCTGCTCCGGGTCTGCCCGGACGGAGATCTTGACTTTCTGTGCATCCTCCTGCCGTAAAGTGGCGGCGATGGCCACTCCCTCAATGGAGCGGGGGAAGCCGGAGATATTCTCCATGTCGTCCTCGGTCACACCGATACGCTGCTCCACTTCCAGAGGAATGGGGCAAATACAGACCTTGCCGCCCTGCAAAAACAGCGCATTTTCTACCATCCAGCCTTGCATCCGCAGCCGGGCAAGGGAGTTGGTCTCAAACAGCGTGTGATTCAGCTGCCGCAGATCCGGTGTGATCCGGGCGCAAGCGGCGGCTGTTTCGTAGGTCTGGGGTTGGGTGTTGGCATACCGGAAACAGCCGGTATCTGTGGAAACGGCGGTATAGAGGGCATTTGCCATGGGAACATCCAAGCTCACGCCCAGCTCCAGCAGCACCTGATAAATTAATTGACCGCAGGCGGCGCTGCTGGGTTCTACCAACTCATTTTCCGTCCAGGGCGCTTCGTTTCTGTGGTGATCGATCCGCAGAGAAACGGCGCCGTCATAATTTTTCGGCAGCATATTGGGCGACGCCACATCCACCGTAATGATTACATCATCCTGCGCCGGGGCAGCCTTGGTCAAATCTGCCGTCAAAAAGCTGTATTTTGGAGTAACTTCCGGATTTTCCAGAATGTGCGCAGTCTTACCCAGCTGCCGCAGACCCCGGCACAGCACAGCAGCGCTGCCCAAGGTATCGCCGTCAGGACGGCGATGGGTCACGATACAAAAATGATCCTGCCGGGCAAGAAAAGCCGCCGTCTCACTGATCGTCAGAATCGCCATCCTGCTTCACCTCCAAAGAGTTGATGAGCTTCATCATCTTTGCGCCGTAGGTGATAGAGTCATCCAGCGCCCACACCAGCTCCGGGGTATAACGCAGCTGCAAAGCGCTGCCCAGCTCCCGGCGCAGATAGCCGCCGGCGGACTTCAGACCCTTCAATGCGCCCTCTGCCCGATCCTCCTGCAAAAAGCTGACATAGATCTTGGCATAACGCAGATCCGGGGTGGTTTCTACATGGGTAATGGAGATCATGGTGTCCTGCACCCGGGGGTCTTTCAGATTCCGGATGAGAGAGGACAGTTCCTTCTGGATCTCCTCGTTGATACGTCCAATTCGATTGGATGCCATAGCATAGCCTCCTTATAAATAGGTTCGCCGTGCCGCATCGCGACACGGCGAAAGGGTTATCTCTTAACTTCCTGCATGACGAAGCACTCGAACACGTCGCCCTCTTTCAGGTCGTTGAACTTCAGAATGCTCATGCCGCATTCAAAGCCGGCAGTGACTTCTTTTGCAGCATCCTTGAAACGCTGCAAAGAGCCAACTTCGCCTTCGTGGATCACAATGTTGTCACGCAGCACACGGACTTGTGCGTCACGGGACACCTTGCCGTCCTTGACCATACAGCCGGCGATGGTACCGATGGCGGAGACCTTGTAAGTCATACGCACCTCGGCATGACCGATGACCACTTCCTCAAACTTGGGCGCCAGCATACCCTTCATCGCTGCCTCGATCTCGTCGATGGCATCGTAGATCACACGGTAGAACCGCATATCTACAGCAGTACGCTGGGCGCTTGCCTGAGCGCCGGCATCGGGACGGACGTTAAAGCCAACGATGATCGCGCCGGCAGTGGAAGCCAGCAGAATATCGCTTTCGTTGATAGCGCCCACACCGGTGTGGATCACACGGACACGGACTTCCTCGTTGGAGATCTTTTCCAGAGAAGCCTTAACCGCTTCCGCAGAGCCCTGGACGTCAGCCTTGACGATCAGAGGCAGTTCCTTCATCTCGCCCTCTTGCATCTTGGCAAACAGATTGTCCAAAGTGACCTTCTGCATTGCGTTGGCAGCTTCGTCCTTGATTTTCTGCTTACGCTGCTCCACCAGCTCACGAGCCATACGCTCGTCAACAACCGCATTGAACTCGTCACCGGGAGCGGGTACTTCTGCCAGACCGGTGATCTCCACGGGAACGGAAGGACCGGCGGTCTTAACGGTGCGACCCTTATCGTTGGTCATAACACGGACACGGCCAACGGCAGTGCCGGCGATGACGATGTCGCCCTGATTCAGCGTACCGTTCTGCACCAGCAGAGTAGCGATCGGGCCACGGGTCTTGTCCAAACGAGCCTCGATGACAGTACCCTTTGCACGGCGGTTGGGGTTGGCCTTCAGCTCCTGCACTTCAGCAGTCAGGCACACCATTTCCAGCAGATCGTCCAGACCCATACCGGTCTTGGCGGAAATGGGAACGATGACAGTATCGCCGCCCCACTCCTCGGGGATCAGATCGTGCTCAGTCAGCTGCTGCTTGATACGGTCGGGGTTTGCCTCGGGCTTATCCATCTTGTTGATGGCCACGATAATCGGCACTTCTGCCGCCTTTGCGTGGTTGATGGAC
>JAZRQK010000030.1:0-1695 GCA_045649665.1 Faecousia sp.
TATGAAAGAAAGAACAATTTACGCACTGGGTTTTTTTGACGGTGTTCATCTGGGACATCAGGCACTGCTTGCCGAAGCCGTCCGTCTGGCCCGACAACTGAATATGCAGGCCGGAGCGATCACCTTTTTGCAGCACCCCCAAACCTTGTTTACCCAAGACGCCCCGGCGCTGATCAACACCGACGCTGACCGGGATCGGCTCATGCGCCAATTCGGTGTGGAGGTGATCCGGAAGCTGCCGGTGACCAAAGAAGTTATGTCAACTAATTGGCAGGACTTTTTGCTGGAACTGCTGGCAGAGGGCGCTGCGGGTTTTGTCTGCGGCGAGGATTATCGGTTTGGTCACAAGGGCGAGGGCAACGCACAGCTGCTGCAAGATTTTTGCGCTGAGCGGGGTCTGCCTTGTGTCATCGTGCCGGATCAGCTGCTGGGTGGCGTTCGTGTTTCCTCTACCCATATCCGCAGTTTACTGGAGCAGGGTCAGATGGAGCAGGCGGTGCGATTTTTGGGTCACCCCCATATTTTCACCGGCACCGTTGTGTCCGGCAGAGGCTTGGGTCACACCTTGGGTATCCCCACCGCCAATTTGGCGCTGCCGGAAAATCTGGTGCAGCCGAAGTTGGGCGTTTATGCCTGCACTGCCGTTGTGGATGACCGGCAATACCTGGCAGTGACCAATGTGGGCAACCGTCCCACCGTAGGCGGACACCATGTAACCGTAGAGCCGTGGCTGCTGGATTTTGACGGCGATTTGTACGGCAAAGAAATCACACTGCACTTCCACACATTCCTCCGTCCGGAGCAAAAATTCGGCTCTTTGGAGGAATTGCAGGCAGAAATCCGGAAAAATGCCGCCCAAACCCGTAAAATTCTTGGAAAATGCTGAAAGTTTTTCTTTACATTTGGGAAAACTTATGGTACTATACTCAAGCTGACAATGGTCAGTATGCCTTTTGCTAGGTTTTGGGATCACACCGACCCTTTACTTGGCTTGGGGGAAAATATTATGAAAGGTGGAAAAACGCAATGATTCAGAAGGAAAAGAAGACTCAGGTCATTCTGGAGAACGCTACCCACGAGGGCGATACCGGTTCTCCCGAGGTTCAGATCGCTATTCTGACCGCTCGTATCAACGAGCTGACCGGGCACCTGCGTGGGCACAAGCACGACAACCACTCCCGTCGTGGTCTGCTGATGATGGTTGGTAAGCGCCGTAACCTGCTGGACTATCTGGCAAAGAAGGACATCAACCGTTACCGTGCTATCATCGCAAAGCTGGGTATCCGTAAGTAAGAACAAAAAGGGTGGCGGGGATTCCGTCACCCTTTTCGTCGTTCTTGCGAAACAACAAATTCATCGCTTTTCGGGAGCCACTTTAGCAGTTGAAGGTGCGCTTTCACAGAAAGCTTAGCTTCAAGTGCTAAACCTCCCGAACCAACAACCGCCCAAACGGGCAAAATATTACTAAGGAGGAAAACATCTATGATTACTCGCAAACAGTATCCCAACCATCACGTTTACGAGATGGAAATCGGCGGCCGTCCCTTTACTGTTGAGACCGGTCTGGTCGCTGAGCTGGCAAATGCCGAGTGCATCTGCCGTTACGGTGACACCGTGGTTCTGACCACCTGCACCTGCAACCCCATTCCCAAGGCCGGCATCGACTACTTCCCTCTGACCATCGAGTTCGAGGAG
>JAZRQK010000031.1:0-10856 GCA_045649665.1 Faecousia sp.
CCAAGTGCTTCGCTCGACTTGCATGTGTTAAGCACGCCGCCAGCGTTCATCCTGAGCCAGGATCAAACTCTCGTTAAAAAAGTTTGTAATCCAGTCAAGTCGGATCGTAGCCATGTCGTTCCGTGAGCCAAGGAGTTGTACAAAAGGATTGTCTTCCTAAGCCCGCTTGGCCTCCGACTTCGTTCGACTTGCATGTGTTAGGCACGCCGCCAGCGTTCGTCCTGAGCCAGGATCAAACTCTCAAAAAATTGTATCTTAAAGCCTAAGCTCTAAAATCATACTTTTTGAATAATTTGCTCTTAGCAATCTTACTCAAGAATTTTCGTTGGCTGTTATTCGTTCTATAAAACGCTTAAAACAATCCATTTATAATTGTCCAAGGTGTTACTTGTTCGTCTTTGCGTTATTCAATTTACAAGGTACAGGCTGCGCCCGCCGGAGCGAGAGCTTTTTTAGTCTAGCACAACACCCTAGTAATGTCAAGAACTTTTTTTGCTTTTTCGGCATATTTTTTTATAAGCAAAATTTAAGGCAGAGATCTCCCGGGAGACCTCCGCCTTTTCGGTTGTTTAAATGGGTATTTTGCCGTTAACTGTCGGCATTTTCATCGTCGCCGTCCAGCAGTTCTGTCATGGTCAGATTGTAAAGAAGTTCTGCTTTCTTCTCGTACAATTTCGCCAAGCGCACTGCCTGTCGCTGATCCGGTGCAACCAACTCCAATGTCATCAGGTTGCCCATCTCATCGTCCAGCGCCATGATCACCGAATATTCGCCGTTTTCTCTAGGGATCGTCTGAGTCTTTACAAAGCTGCTGCGGCGCAGCTGGCGATTAAACCGATCTACCGCATTCTCAGCCCGCTGACGGACAGTAAATGCCACAGAGTCCTCCGTAATTGCGCCGTCCTGCCTGCCCTTCTCAGTAATCTCGTATCTGCCGTCTTCCAAACGGGTCAGGTGACCGGATGCCACCATTTCCGGAATTGCCGTACATACATCAAAATAACTCAAACATTCATCCTGATAACACAGCTCATAGATCTCCTGCTCAGTCATAGGATAGCTGGAGCGAGCCGCCACAAATAATATGAGTACTTTTACATCCATCATATCATGGATAAAGCCGTGTCTTTGCATCTGTTTCACCTCTTTATAGTATTATACAAAATTCCCCTAAAAAATCAAGCACAACCCAACGCATTGGCACATATTGTGGCGTGAAGGGGTGATTTTATGGACAGTCTTAAATTCTCTTGTGTGGGGCAGACCAAAGCTTTGGAATATGCAGCTGACGAATTGCAGCGGCAAGGCTGCATCCTGCAGTCCGCCCCTGTGGATTTTCTGCTGACGGATGTGCCGGTGCGGCAGGATCTGTCGGATATCCTGCAAGTCCTCCCTCCCCATGTGGTTGTGGTCGGTGGTAATCTGCAAGGATTTTTGTACAACAATCGGAAAACGATAGATCTTTTGCAAGATCCCGTTTATGTGGCACAAAACGCCAGCATAACCGCCCACTGCGCAGTGAAGCTGATGCTGAATCAGCTGCCGGTGTCCCTTGTGGGTCTGCCGGTGTTGATAGTCGGTTGGGGGCGAATCGGCAAGTGCCTTGCCGACTTGCTGCGAAAAATGGGCGCTAGGGTCAGCGTATTCGCACGCAAGGAAGCGGACAACGGTATGCTTTCCGCTTTGGGATATTCCGTCGGTAATCTAAACGACCTGCATTGTTACCGGATAATTGTTAACACCGCGCCTGCCATGGTGCTGGATCGGGCAGCTTTATCCACTTGCCGGCAAGACTGCTTAAAAATTGACCTGGCTTCGGTGCCGGGTATGGAAGGTGAAGATATTATCTGGGCACGGGGATTGCCGGGCAAGGAAATGCCGGAAAGCTCCGGACTGCTGATCGCCCAAAGAACGATACATTATATGAAAGGAGTTTTAACATGAATGTCGGGTTTGCCATGTGCGGCTCGTTCTGCACATTTCACGCCGTGTTTCCAATCATGGAAACGCTGGCAAAAGAACACAATGTGATCCCCATTCTGTCTGCCATATCCTGCTCCGCCGACAGCCGTTTCGGCACTGCAGAGGAACACATACAACGAATCACGGATATCTGCGGCAAAGCGCCGCTGCATACTGTGGAGCAGGTAGAGCCAATCGGCCCAAAGAAATTACTGGATGCGCTGGTGATCGCGCCATGCACCGGCAACACTTTGGCAAAGCTTGCTCACAGTATCGCCGATGGCCCGGTGACCATGGCAGCAAAAAGCCACCTGCGAAACGGGCGACCGGTATTGGTGGCTATTTCCACCAACGACGCTTTGGCAGGTGCGGCGGAAAACATCGGTCGGCTGCTGGTGCGAAAAAACTACTACTTCGTCCCCTTTGGCCAGGATGATCCACAGGGAAAGCCTACCAGCATTGTTGCGGATTTTTCTCAAATACCCAAAGCGCTGGATGCTGCCGTTCAGGGAATCCAGCTGCAACCGATCTTATTATAATAAGGAAAGCCGGGACAATCGTCCCGGCTTATGTTATTGAAAATTTGATTTGTCATCGTGAGTCAGCTCGCCGTTACCGCTGATAGGAATGGCATCGCCAAGATAAGTTGGTTTCGGTTTGAAAACTGACATACCAAAGTCCTTGACACGTGCCAGCACTTCCCGTACATCACGAACAATTTGACCGCTGTATTGGCGATACTCCGCAACCACACCGTAGGCCTCCATATCAAAGGCCTCCGCGATATACATAGCTCGGTACAGATGGTATTTCTGTGTCACGATCAGCACCTTTTCTGCTCCGAAAATTTCCTTTGCCCGATAAATGGTTTCGTATGTAGAGAACCCGGCATGGTCCATAAATACATCTTCTGACGGAACACCGGCATCGACTGCATACCGTTTCATAGCGTCCACTTCGTCATAGCCTTTTGTGCCATGGTCACCGCTCATCAGCAGCTTGTGTGCTGCCTCCAACTCATATAATGACACACCACGTTTTAACCGATCCTCTAACATGTGACTGGGTGTACCGTCACTATGCACTTGACAACCCAGCACAATAATGCAATCCACATCAGCCAGCTGCGCTGCTTGCTGCTCTGTCAGAATATTCTCACGGACACTGCCGGTAACCCACAGATTGATGCCCAGCACCAAACCGCCACCCAACAACCCCAAACCAAGGGCAACTACTAATATCATACACAGCCACTTCTTTATTTTCGCATCTTTTAGCTTCGGTAACATAGCACGACCCCCATCATGACATCTCGTCCAGTAATGTGGTGAACTGTTGGCGCAGCTGTTCCAGATCGCTCAGCATTTCTGCTGTTACCGGCATTGCGCCACGCTGGCACAGCGCCTCAGTGGCAGTGCTGCCGTCATCAAAGCAAAGCACCGGACTATAGTTTCGTTTCAGATTCGTCACTGTGCCGTCCCATGTGCCGCCGGTTTCCAAGGCGCACTGGGCAACGAAAGTCAGGCTGCCCATACTGTGGATCACACGGTTACGGCTCAATGCCCGCTGGGCAGAAAATTCGCCGTCAAATATATCCTCACTGATATACAGCACATTCTCCCGGGTCTTATGCTCCCGCAGAGAGTCTGCCACCACACAAATTACCTTGCCGCCGGCAGCTAGACACGCTTTCTGCGCCGCCTGGTCTGCGCCCTTGGCATTACCGGAAACCAGCGTAATACCCTGCCGGGCAGCTTGCTGTCCTACCGCTTCGGCGAAATCTTTATTTTCCGGTCGTAACTCCCGGCTGCCCACCAGCGCCACCATGGGGGTGTTCAAAATATCCAACTCGCCCTTGCACCACAGTGTGCCGGGGGCATCCAAACCCAGCCGTTTACGCAGTACCAAAGGATACCGTTGGCTGACCCGGGTCACCGGGACACAATCCGCCTTTTTCCCCTGCTCCAGATACCACTGCAGACGGTCTGTTTCCGATAGCAGATCGATCACACGCTGGGCAGAGGGACGGTTAAGACCCATAGCCATCAGGTCAGAAACTGTCACTTCATCATCCCGGTCGCCAAGGTCAGAAACACTGACGCACTGGGCAAGCACACGCAGCTGGGGTACAGTCAGCACTTTCCGCCGCACATCTCCCAAATGAGAGGTCAGCAGCAGAAAGCCGATCTCCCGGGGGGTCAACGGAATCGCCTCTTGGGTACAACCGGCGCTTTGACTTCTTCCTCGGTCAAGCTGCCGTCAGCACCCAGCACCATGGCTTTGATCTGATAATTGGAGAACTTGGCGATCTCGTCAAGCTTTGCTTTTTCCGGGAAGTTGCCAATGATAGAATAGGCAACGCCCTTGCGCTTGGCTCTGCCGGTTCTGCCAATGCGATGGACATAGTATTCGTTTTCCGCCGGAACATCGAAGTTGATGACGCATTCCACATCGTCCACATCGATACCACGGGACGCAACATCGGTGGCAATCAAAATCGCCAGCTTGCCGTCCCGGTACTGCTGCATGGTCTTTTCCCGCTGGCTTTGGCGAATATCGCCGTGGATGCACTGGCAATCTGCGCCTGCACGCTGGAAATCGTCGCACAGCCGCTGGCACATGTGTTTGGTGTTGCAGAAAATCATCACCCGTTCGTAGCCTTGGGTTCGGATCAGCCGCAAAGTGGTTTCCGCCTTTTCCAAGGGAGAAACGGTAATACAATATTGGTCGATGTCCGGTCTGTCCTCCTGCTTGGACTCCACAGTGATCTCCACCTCGTCACGCTGGTACATCCAGGAAACGGTCATAACTTCCTGAGAAATAGTAGCCGAGAACAAGCCAAGATTCCGGCGGTTTTTCACTTTTTCGATGATCCGGGTCACATCCTTGAAAAAGCCCATATCCAGCATCCGGTCTGCCTCGTCCAGCACAACAGTCTGAATCTTGTCCAGCCGAATATTCTTGCGGTTATAATGATCCATCAAACGACCGGGTGTCGCCACCACGATCTGAGGTTTCTTTTCCAGCTGCTTTGCCTGACCTACGATACCGGCGCCGCCGTACAACACCGCTACACGGATACCCTGATAATATGTAAGCAGCCCCCGCAGCTCGTCGCCGATCTGAATTGCCAGCTCACGGGTAGGCGCAAGGATCAAACCCTGCACATCCTCACAAGCGGCATCCACATGCTCGATCATGGGAATGCCAAAAGCAAATGTCTTACCTGTTCCGGTAGGCGCTTTGGCGATCACATCTTTCCACTGCAAAAACTCCGGGATCGCCCGCTGCTGAATGGTGGTGGGGTAGCCGTAGCCTTTTTTCTCCAGCGCCTTGAGCATTGCCTCGGACAGTCCCAAGTCCTTAAATGTCACATTTGTCTTATCCATCTGTTTTCATCCTTTATTTCGTGCTTTTTCTTATTGTAGCAGTTTTTATTCCATTATGCAACCGAATGTTGAGGTGGACAAGCGCAGGTTTATATGTTATATTATAGTGTGAGATATTTTGTTTTGGCGAAATTGCCAGGAGGCCGGTAAAACATGGGCAAACTAATCGTAATTGAAGGAACAGACGGTTCCGGAAAGTCCACCCAATTTGAACAACTGAAAAAACATCTGACCCAGGATGCCATTGATTTTCAGTGCCTGCAATTCCCCCGTTACCAAAAGGAAAGCTCTGCGCTGATCCGGATGTATCTGGGCGGACAGTTCGGCAGCAAGCCCTCCGATGTCAATGCCTATGCAGCCTCTGCATTTTATGCGGTTGACCGGTTTGCATCCTTTAAGGAGGACTGGCAGGAAAACTACGAAAACGGCGGTCTCATCTTGTCTGACCGTTATACCACCTCCAATGCAGTGCATCAGGCATCCAAGCTCACCGGCAAGGAGCAAGCACAGTATCTGGACTGGCTTTATGAATTTGAGTATGATAAGCTGGCGCTCCCCCGCCCTGATCTTGTGATCTACCTGGATGTGCCCACGGACTTTACAGAGAAAATGCTCCGGGGTCGTGAGCAAGCAACCAACACCACCGCAGATATCCACGAAAAGGACACTGCCTACTTAGCTACCTGCCGGCAGACCGGACGGGCAGCTGCAGAGCATTACGGCTGGACTGTGATCCAATGCGTAAAGGACGGTCAGATGCGTTCTATCGAGGATATCCATCAGGAAATCTACAACGCAGTGAAAAACTGTTTGAAAGGTTGGTAAACCGATATGGTATATGTACTGCTGGGAACCGGTTTTGAGGAAATGGAAGCACTTGCCCCCGTGGATATTCTCCGCCGGGCAGGTATTGGTGTTCTGACCGTAGGCGTAAACGGCAAGACTGTTTACGGCGCACACAATGTTGGCTTTGAGGCTGACATTACAATCGAGGAAATGGATCTGACCGATTTGGAAATGATCGTGCTCCCCGGCGGTCTGGGCGGTGTCGCCTCTGCCCGGGCAAGCAAGGAAGCCATGGACGCACTGGCATTTGCATGGGAAAACGGCAAATTTGTTGCCGCCATCTGTGCTGGCCCTACTGTCCTGGCAGACCTGCACATCACCGACGGCAAGCAGACCACCTGCTACCCCGGCTGCGAACAGCAAATGGGCAGCGCCGTGTCTGTTGACAACGCTGCAGTTGTTCGTGACGGCAAACTGATCACCGGCACTTCTGCCGGCTGCGCCACCGCCTTTGCATTGGCGCTGGTTGAAGCGCTGCAGGGCGAAAAGGCTGCAAAAACCGTAGCGGACAGTCTTGTGATCCGCTGAAGTGGAGGAATCTGAATGGATAAGAATCACAACGAAACCAACCAGGACAACTGGCTGGAGGAATTTCTGAATAAGCACAGCGCTGCAGAGGAAGCGGTGCATGACGAGCTGGATCTGGAGCGCATTGTGCAGGAGACCCTTGCGGAAAACTGGGACGATGCGAAAGCTTCCCAGCCTGAAGACAAGGACGAAAGCACCGGCACGCGTTTCTTTGCGCCCCAGCAAGACACAAAAAAGAAAGAGCCGGAAAAAACCGAGGAGCAGCCGGACACCCAGCGCAAGCTGCGCCCCAAGGCGCAAAAAGGCTATGGTCTTTTGGGTATCCCCCACATCCTGGCAACGATCATTTGGATGTGCCTGATCGTGGCGATCGGCGTTTCTCTGGGCAGAACACTTTGGCTGTGCGCCGCCGACCTGCTGGCACTGGGCAAGACGCCTCAGGAGATCACCGTTACCATTGAACAAAACGACGATTTGGCCACCATTTCCGAAAAACTGCAGAAAGCCGGCATGATCCGTTACCCCAATCTGTTTAAGTTCTTTGCCGAGATCACCGGCAAGGGCGACGGTATTCTCACCGGCAATATCACCTTTAGCGATCACACAGTATACGACTACAACGCACTGATCAATGCCATGTCCTACCGGGGCGGCTCACTGGTCACTGTGGAAGTCATGATTCCCGAAGGCTACAGCTGTGCGCAGATCTTTGAGCTGCTGGAAGAAAAGGGTGTCTGCACCGTATCCCAGCTGGAGGAGTATGCCGCCAACGGCGAGCTGCAGGACTATTGGTTCCTGGAGGATGTGGAGCGTGGTCACAAGTACTGCCTGGAAGGCTTCCTGTTCCCGGACACCTATGAATTCTATCTGGACGACGAACCCCAGCGGGTACTGGAAAAGTTCCTGGACGACTTTGATTACCGCTTCTCCAGCCGTATGATCGACAAGTTCGTGGCGCTGAATAGACAGCTGGGCGGTTACGAGCTGACCATCCGGGAGCTGGTCATCATGGCATCCATGATCGAAAAGGAGAAAGCCAACAACCTGGAAGGCTACACCATCGCATCTGTCTACTACAACCGTCTGACCCATCCCGGTTCTTTCCCCTTCCTGAACTGTGATGCTTCCACCATTTACGCAAAGGACTATTACTATCAAGGACAGCTCATCACCGACTATTTGTTGGAGAACAGCCCCTATAACACCTACACCCATCAGGGTCTGCCCCCCACTCCCATCGCAAACCCCGGTCTGTCCAGCTTGGATGCTGCGCTGGAGCCCGAGGATACAAGCTACTATTACTACGTGCTGGACAAGGAGGCACATACCCACGTGTTCTCCAAGACTTACGAGGAACATCAGCGCAAGATGCGGGAGTTGGGTTATTGATGGCTAAACTGGAACTTCTCAGTCCTGCCGGCGATATGGAACGGCTGAAAATGTCCGTTCTGTACGGCGCAGATGCGGTCTATCTGGCAGGCACTGACTTTGGTATGCGTTCCTTCGCCGGTAACTTCACCCCGGAGGAACTGCCCAAGGCTGTGGAATTTGCCCATAGCCACGGTGTAGCCGTCCATGTGACGGTGAACACCATGCCTCGAAATGAGGAAATTGCAAACCTTCCGGCATATCTGGAGCAACTGCAGGACGCAGGCGTGGATGCGCTGATTTTGGCGGATATGGGCGCTTTTACCCTGGCAGGCAAATACGCACCAAAGTGCGCCCGACACATCTCCACCCAGCAGTCCATTGCCAACTACGAATGTGCGCAAGCGTGGTACGACCTGGGCGCATCCCGGGTGGTGCTGGCAAGAGAACTTTGCCTGGACGAGATTCGCACCATTCGGCAGAAGGTCTCCCCGGAACTGGAGCTGGAAACCTTTGGTCATGGCGCTATGTGCGTCAGCTACTCCGGCAGATGTCTGCTGAGCAACTACATGACCGGCAGAGATTCCAACCGTGGCGCTTGCGCCCAGCCTTGCCGCTACCAGTATGCGTTGGTAGAGGAAAAGCGACCGGGTGAATATTTCCCGGTGTTCGAGGATGAAAAAGGCACTTACATTCTCAACTCCCGGGATATGTGCATGATCGACCACATTGACGATCTGGTAGATGCGGGTGTGGATTGTATCAAAATTGAAGGCAGAGCCAAATCCGCTTACTATGCCGCTATCGTCACCGGCGCTTATCGCCATGTGATCGACAGCCTGGAAGCAGGCAAGCCTATCGACCCGGTATGGCGTGACGAAGTAGAAAAGGTATCCCACCGGATATACTCCACCGGCTTCTACTACGGCTTCCCCGGTCAGTACACGGAAAACTCCCGGTACATCCGGCAGTGGCAGGTATGCGCCATTGTAGAAAGCTGCGACGAAAACGGCTTGGCACTGTGCAGCCTCCGTAACAAGTTTACCGCTGCGGACGAAATCGAAGTGGTCGGCCCGGACAGCAAGCCCTTCCCCTTCGTTCCGGAAATCATGAAAGACACCGACGGCAACCCGTTGGATGAGCCGAGAAAACCGGAAATGCAGTTTTATGTTCAGCTGCCTTGCCAAGTGCCGGCGCTGTCCATTATCCGCAAAAAGGTGGATCTCTCCGCAAAATAATAATTAAGGGACTGTTGTAAAACAGTCCCTTTTTGTTAGTATTTCTTTCTTAAAATCCAATAGCTGATCCAGTATAACAGCAAGATAGCGCAAAGACAGCCGCTAACCACAAACATCTGCTCTTTCAAACCGATAATCTGCAGAACAATGGTCACAACACCGGACAGGATCACGAACAAATAACCTGCCCAAGACCAGGCTTTCATTGCCAGGAAACGATTTCTTTCATCATTTACCGCTGTGTCATATTTTTCTTTATAGTCGGTATCCGATTTATACCGAATCCCACGAATCAAAAAGATGCCGCCCACAAACAGCAACGCTGTTCCCATACCGCTCCAAAACGGATCGATTGCATGCAATTCCCCGGCAAGGATCAGACCGATGCCGAGAATAATCTCCACAACGCTGGAGATGAAACGCTTATTGCTCATAATAACTCTCCTCATTCTTCCTCAAAAATAAATACCTGCTCGATCGCCATATCGAAATAGCTGGCAATCTTATGCGCCAGCAGGATCGAGGGATTATATCGTCCGGTCTCCAAAGAACTGATCGTCTGCCGGGAAACGCCCAGCGCCCGGGCAAATTCCTCTTGCAGGATTCCTCTCTCCTTGCGGATCTGCTCAATTCTGTTTTTCATCTTGACCTCCTTATGTAAAGCACGCTTTACATAAGGATCATAGCATATAACCGCCAAAATGTCAAGCACGCTTTACATTGTCGTGTAAAAAAAGCAGATGCGAAATATCGCACCTGCTTTTATATTACAGCCTTATTCCGGAATCTTTGTCACAAGCGTATCGTAGATTGCTTTCGTTTCCTCCTGGGTCTCGGCTACGATCACCAGCACCTTGCCCTCTTTTTTCAGCACCACTGCGCCCTGGCCCTGGGTATAGGCATAGAGGGTATATCTGCCGAACTCATCATTGCGGAAAGTACCCATAGACAGCTTAACAGAACCATAGCCCATCTCACGGGCACCAATATTGAAATCCTCACGGTATTCCACAGAATCCACATCATCATAGCTGACAGTCAGATCGTCCATATAGGAAGCCTCGATCTGAAATTCCGTTTCCCCAAAAGTCACTGCAAAATCACCGGTAAACATTAGCACTGCAACCAACACCAATACCAGCGGAACAGTGATGGAAGTGATACGAATGGCCGCCTTATCGGTCTTTGTATTAAACACCGGCTCATATTCAATGCCCTCTGCTTTGTGCTTTTTGTAGATAGAATAAGAATAGACCACCGGCACCAAAATGGACACCAGAACCATCACGGTCAATGCAGCAATGGAGTACTTGATGGGCAGCAGCGCCGTGATCATCATCACCAAACCGCCCCAGAAATAGATCTTACCGCCCAGGCGGTGGGTCTTGTTCCAGTTTTCGTCATTGCCCAATGTCCAGCTGATCTTAATACCCATGGTACGGTTGCGGGTGGTTTTGGGCAAGTAGTTACCAATAAACATGAACAAAGCGCCCAAGAATGCAGGAATCAGTGTAAACAGATTCCA
>JAZRQK010000032.1:0-21476 GCA_045649665.1 Faecousia sp.
TGCGCCGGCGGGTGCTTCAGCAATTGCCTCTTCCAGAGACTCGTACTGCTTGCCACCTTCGATCTTAGCAACGTAGTTCTTAGCAACCAGTTCGTTGCCGACCCACTTGTAATCCTCGGGCTCGGTAACGGTTGCGTTCTCACCCTTGGTTACGGGGTTCTTTGCAACATCGCCAACGATCAGTTCAGCAACTTCGCCGCCATTGATGTCGGTCTTAACGCCGCTTGCAACGCTCTGACCGGGATCGCCTGCGTACAGAATCTCAACAGAACCGCTGTTGATCTCCAGAACTGCAGTGCTTTGCAGCAAATCCTCAACAGTAGCGCCGTTGATGATCAGCTTGCCGCAGTTAGCAATAGAGGTTTCGTACTGGCCATTGCACTTAAAGGTACCGCCATTCAGCGTTGCCACAGCACCGTCAGCAAAGTAAGAACCGTTGTACAGTGCGTTTTCAGCCTCATAGGTACCGCCATTGACAGTCAGAACGCCATTGTTCATGAATGCAGCGCCCCACTCCATGGTATTGACGATACCACCGGTAGTAGCGTTGACAGTCAGATTGCCAGTCGTCTTAACTTCAATGATGTTGTACAGGTTGCCGGAAATGGTGTATTCACCCAGATCCAGGGTAACGTTACCGGTAACATCGACCTGCTTGGTCAGCACGATGTCAGAAGTCAGCTTGACCGTTGCACCGGCGGGTGCCATTGCAATAGCCTCTTCCAAAGTTGCGTAGTAAGTGCCGTTTACAGAAGCCTCAGCGCCGGTAGGATCGGCAGCCAGAACTTCGGTATTGGTTTCATCGCAACGAGAGCACTTCCAGATCTGGTAGCCGTCCTCGTTGAGAGTGGGAGCCTTGTACTCGCCCTTAACGGTGAAGTCATGGCCCAGAGCAGACTGATAGTCACCCTTATAAGATGCGTCGCAGCGAGAGCACTCGTAGACGGTGTAGCCCTGCTCCTCACAAGTGGGAGCCACAACCTCACCCTTCTGATAGTCGTGCTTGCCGTTGACAGCGATCACATCGCCAGCCTCAACGCAGTAGCCACATTCCTTACAGATAGCATCACCGGTGTAACCGGGGTTGGTGCAGTCTGCTTCTTTGTAGCCTACGGTCTCGGTCTCTGCGTGCTCGCAGGACTCAACCGCGCCACAGTTTTCACAGGTGTGCTTGCCGGTAGCGGGATCCCATTTGCCGAAGCTATGCTCGCAGGTGTTCACTGCGGTACACTTCTTACAGGTCTGCTTGCCGTCAGCCCAGTCGTTCCAATCGTGCGCCTCGGACTCGGTTGCATCGCAGCGAGAGCACTTATGGGTGTGATTCTCGCCAGCGTCAGTCCATGTCTCGGGGAAGTCGTGACCCAGCTTCTCAATGGTCTTCTCAGTTCTGCTGATCTGGGCCTTGCAGCCTTCAACAGAGCAGTAGATGACCTCGTCGTAAGAGCCTGCTGCTGTACAGGTAGCGTCCTTTACGTTCTCACGAACTGCCTCTGCAGGAGTATGCTCCTTCTTCTCGATGGTCTTGGGTGTGCTGCTGATCTGGTGCTTGCACTCCTCAACGGAGCAGTAAACGACCTCGTCGTAAGAGCCTTCTGCGTAGCAGGTGGAGTCCTTTACGTTCTCACGAACTGCCTCTGCAGGAGTATGTGCCTTCTTCTCGATGGTCTTGGGTGTTCTGCTGATCTCGTGCTTGCACTCCTCTACGGAGCAGTAAACGACCTCGTCGTAAGAGCCTTCTGCGTAGCAGGTGGAGTCATTGACGTTCTGACGAACTGCCTCTGCAGGAGTATGTGCATTCTTGGCAATCTCACGATCGGTTTCAGTGCCACAGATGGAGCACTTGCCGTGCTCGGAGCCGACCTCGAAACAGGTAGCATCCTTTACGGTTGTCCAGTCGTATGCGTGCTGCTCGGAGGGGGACATGACAGTATCGCCGCTCCGCAGAATCTTGTCGCATTCTACGCAGTACAGATTGCCGGTGTAGTAGGTCTGGCCGCAGACGGGAGTGTCAGCGTCGCGCATCTCGGTTGCGTGCTTTTCGCCACAGCCGTTTGCACAGACGTGGTAAATAACGTCCTCAACGGTTTCAATCTGAACACCGTCGAAGTTGTGGTCGGTTGCAGGGATAGTCTCCAGAACGATCTGATGCTTACAAACATCACAATCCTGGTATCTCTTACCAGCCTCGGTACAGGTAGCAGGTTTTACCTTCTCCGCACCATAGTGATGCTCAAACTCTGCAACTTCTGCCCATGCAGTCTTGTTGTCGTCGGACATGGAGTTGTAGAAGGCGCCGATTTCCTCGCCATCCTTATACATGCACAACACAAAATAAGCAGGAGCGTTGTCTGCAGTCAGAGCCTCATACTTGGTAGTAGTCCAGCGATTGATGGATGCGGTAGATGCATTCGTTGTATCACCGGAAAGGCTGACATACGCGATAGCTACCTCATCGGTACTCAACGTACCGGTTGTCTCTGCAATCGCCATCAGATTGCCCTCAGCATCGAACAGCTTCAGAGCCACTGCGTCATACGCATCGCGGCGATCCTCTGTCAATACAGTTGCATTGGCATTGAACTGTGCGAGTGTACCAAAGTACTCCGTCATCTTCATGCTGTTGAAGGAAGCTCTGATCACATCGCCTTGGCCGTTATGCACACTGGTAATGACGTGACCACACTCACAGCTTTGGGTAAAGTAGCTGGTCTGGTGGCCGGGGCCTGCAGTGTGGTATACTTTCTCACCGTGGGCGTGATCTGCAGTTTCCATAGCAGCGCCACAATCGGGGCAGCGCTTACCGTGCTGCGCATCATTCAGGCTTACCCATGCAGTATTCTCTGCATCGTAGTTAGCATGATTGGTGGCCTCCAGAACCTGCAGGACATTCTCGTGCTGACAGCCGGAGCAAACCTGATAGACCTTACCGTTTTCGGTACAGGTTGCAGCCTGGGTCTGTTCATCACCATAGGTGTGTGCCAGTTCGAAGGTTGCCCAACCGTCGCGAATTGCAGCGGTGGTGTCAAAACGATAACTTCTGGTAACGTTGTTGGGATCCGTATAGCGAGAGATAGCATAATAAGGAATATGCTCGGCAGTCATCATACCCTTGACCCACTCGGTTTCCCATTTATCATGAGATGCTCTGGTAATCAGGAAGGGAACAACGACACCCACTCTCTCAAGAGAAGCAGGATCCTTTGCAGTGACCGTTGCCATCAGCTGGCCGTTCTGATCGTACAGCTCTACCACAAATGTGGGATCCTCATCGTTAATGATCAGATCACCGCTATCCAAAGCAAGATAGAAGTTAAGGTGGCTGCCCGCCTTGGGGGTCACAACCAAACCAGCCACAGAAGTGAAGTTGAAACGGATAACATCATTACTGCTATCCTCGGTGCGTCTCAACTCGAGACCGCAAGCACAGGTCTCCACCACATAGCTGGTTTTGCGGCTTGCCTCGGGATCTCTGCGCTCGGTTTTTGCCACAGAGTGGTCTTCAGTCTCTACTGCAATACCACAGGTGGGGCAAACCTTACCGTGCTGCTGTGTGCCTTCCAGCTCGACCCAAGGTGCAGTCTCTACGTCGAAGCCATGAGCACATTGCAGCTCCTTTTCACAGACAGAGCACTTGTCGCCGATATTCACATAATCGTGCGCTTGAGAATCCACAGCGTTACAAATGGTACAGGTTCTGGTGTGAGCGGAATCGCCTGCAACCCAGATGCTCCAGTTGTGAACTTCGTGCTCTACGTGGGTAGAAGTGGTCTGGCAAACACGCTTGTGATCGCCGGTTGTGGGATCCTCGACCCACTCGCCCCAGTTGTGAGCCAGCTCAAATGCTGCCCAAGAAGCTGCCGGAATATTGCTGTCAACATCGTAGCGATAGCTTCTGGTTTCGTCGTCCAGCGCAGTATATCTGGCAATCGCATAGGCAGGGGCAATGTCGTTAGACAGCATACCATCGATCCACTCAGTGGTCCAGCCATCCTCGCGAGTCAGCGCGAAGTAACCAGCGCCGGACTTGCCAGCGATCATAGTAAGATCGGTAGGACTGGTGGTTGCCATCAACTGGCCGTCTGCATTATACAGCTTAACGACCACATTCGGTGCCGGGTCGTCCTTGGTGCCAGGAATTTCAGCATTGTAGGTAAACTTAATAGCTGTACCTGCAGCGGTGTTCTGCAACTCAAAGTTGGAAACACGCACCATGTTGTAGTTTCTGTCGTCTGCAACTTTATTCTCGTGACCACAATCGGTACAAGTCTGCATACGATAGCTGGTACCGCCGGAAGTTGTAGGATCGTATCGATCGGACAGCGGGCCGTAGGTGTGCTCTTCAGTCTCTACCACAGCGTCACACTCTACACAAGTCTTGAAGTGCTTGCCCTCGTTTTCGTCGGTACCGATCTGCCATTCGGTTGTTTGCTCGTGTTCACATGCGGTCTTTGCGCCACATGCACAGTTGCCGTCAACATCGAAATCATGATCTCTCACGATCTCGGCGCCGCAAGATCCCTCGCCGCTACAGGTGAACTTATGCGTGCCGTCGCCGCAATCCACCCACATGGGATCTGCAGTATTGTGAACTTCGTACATACCGTTATTTTCGATAACAAACTTGCCGTCGCTCACGCCGCTGGGCTCAGCGGCAAAATCGCCATGATTGATGGCCAGTGCGCCGGCATTGTTTACGATACCGCCATTAAATGTGCCACCATTCACGGTCAGGCTGTCGCCTGCGTTGTTGATGTACACAGACGGCTTGTTGCCGGCAGCCGGGCCAATGATGCCGCCGCTGATGACAGCCGTGCCGTCAACATACAGGTCGCCGCCGGAAGTTTTGTTGGTAATACCACCGTAGATCTGACCACCGGCAATGGTAACCTGACCTCTGCCGAAAATGTTACCGCCAAAATTACCCTTGGCATTACCGTTGTAGATTTTGGCATTGCCACCTAAATACATGGTAGCACCGGTTGCATTCGCCAAGAAAACGTTACCGCCTGCATTGGTTGCATTACCGCCGTAAATCTCGGCATAGCCGCTAACTGTCAAATGACCGCCGTTAGCGATGTAGATGTTACCGCCGTTACCGGTTGCTGCGCCGTTAAACACTTTGGCGGTACCGGTAATATCCAAGCTGCCTTCCGTAACGTATATCGAACCACCGTTACTAGTAAAGGCATTGCCGCCTTGGATGCTGCCGCCATAGAGCGTCAAAGCACCACTAGCTACGTTAACAGTCTGGTTGGTGTTGTTGTACTTGAATGTACCAGCACCAAGGATGTTGACCTCGCCGCCTTCCATAGCAAGCTTCGCAGTAACGATAGCGTCCTCTACAAAGTAGAGGCACACTGTACCACTTGTCACCTTCAAGGTACCGTAACGTGTAGTTCCTGTTGTAGTGACATAGTAGTGTCCTGCAGCAATGTTCTGCGTTGCAGAACTAGCTGCTGTGGTCAGCTCCTGCCATGTGAAGCCCTCGCCACAAACAGGACACACATTACTTGTCACGTCGACTGTATTAAACGCATTCCACTCGTCTAGAGTCTTTGCGTTCCATGCAGTCAACTGATCGTTGGTTGCTGCTTTTGCTTCCAGGGTGATGGGGGGTAACAGGCCAATTACCATGACCATCGCCACTACCAAGCTAAGCAGCCGTTTGATTTGTTTTTGCATGCTTGATTTTCCTCCTTTTGCTTTGAAATTTTATTGCAAAAAACATCGCCGGGGGAAGGGGTCTCGCGAAGTATTTCAGCTGCATGTTCAGCGGCTAATATGCAGACTGGTCTACTATAGCTATAGTATAGCATTTCAGACCGCAAAAAGCAAGGAAAGGATAGGTCGTTTTCTTAACAAATTTACCCCGAAAAGTTTGGTAAATATGCACAAAACGTGCTAAATTGTTAATTTTCTATTAAGTTATGAAAGTCGTTGGTATGCCTTGTTTTTCCGGGTTATCAACCAGTTGTGAATAGCTTCTCCACAGGCTTTTCCACACTGCCCGCCTGAAGTCCTCCGTCGTTTCGACAAAACCCGCCTTTTTAGTCATTCCGAGGAGGGCGAAGCCCGACATGGGAATCTACAGCGATTCTTTTTAGATTGCCACGCCAGTGTGCGCACTGGCTCGCAATGACAGTTAGGGTGGGAAGTTGTCCGGGGCGCACTGGCTCGCAATGACCCCTGCTTGTCATTCCGAGCGGAGTGAAACGAAGTCGAGGAATCTACGCATTATCGTTGCCGCTGAGCAGACATTCGGTGCGTAGATCCCTCGGTGCGCCTGCGGCTTACTCGGGATGACAAAAACAGCAGAGAAATTTTACTGCATTTCCCTCTTTCTTTCTGCAGGAATTTGTGCTATGGTATTTATGGGCATATATGCCCATAACAGAGAAAACCAAATGCAAGACATTTTGACATAAGGAGCTATCGCTATGTATTTCCAAAAAAAACGGACTATCGCAATGCTTCTCGCCGGCGGTCAGGGCAGCCGATTGAAAGTGCTGACCGAAGGCACTGCCAAGCCTGCCGTGCCTTTCGGCGGCAAGTACCGCATCATCGACTTCCCCCTTTCCAACTGCGTTAACTCCGGCATCGATACGGTGGGTATTCTGACCCAGTATCAGCCGCTGGAACTGAACGAGTACATCGGCAACGGTCAGCCTTGGGGTCTGAACAAGTCCCACTGCTGCGCCCAGGTTCTGCCGCCCTATGAACGGCATGACAAGAAAAGCGGCTGGTACAAGGGTACTGCCAACGCTATCTATCAGAACATCGACTTTATCGAGCGCTACGATCCGGAGTATGTGGTCGTCCTCTCCGGCGACCATATCTACAAGATGGACTACGCAGAAATGGTGCATTTCCACGAGAAAAACGGCGCTGCATGTACCATCGCTGTGCGTGACGTGCCGTTGGAGGAAGCAAGCCGATTCGGTATCCTGAACACCAACCCCGACGGCTCTATCTACGAATTTGAGGAGAAGCCCAAGCAGCCCAAGTCCACCAACGCATCCATGGGTATTTATGTGTTTAACTGGGCGATTTTGCGGGAATTCCTCATCGCCGACGAGGAGGACCCCAACTCCGACAACGACTTTGGCAAGAACATTATCCCCAAGCTTTTGGCGGCCGGTCACAAGCTGATGGCTTACACCTTTAACGGCTACTGGAAAGACGTGGGTACCATCGATTCCCTTTGGGAAGCCAACATGGAGCTGCTGGGCAGAAATCCGGACTTCAATATCCGGGGCGACGAAAAGTCCCGTATTTATGCCCGGAACAATGCGCTGCCCTCCTCTTACATCGACGGCAAGGCAGTGACTGTCAACTCCTTTATTGCCGAGGGCAGCGAGATCTACGGCACGGTGCGCCACTGCATTATTTCCACCGGCTGTACCGTGGGCGAGGGCGCTGTGGTAGAGGACAGCGTTGTGATGCCCGGCGCAGTGATCGAGTCCGGCGCAATCGTCCGCCATGCCATTCTGGGTGAAGGCAGCCGGGTCTGCAAGGGCGCAGTTGCCGGCGCCGCTTATCGTCCCAAGGATAAGAAAAAAATCTGTGTTACCAGTAAAGATTCCGTTTTGGAGCCGGGTGCGGTACTGCTGCCCGGCGAGATGATCTAAGGGGGTGGGCAAGATGAAAACAATGGGTATTATTTTCGCCAACGACGGCTCTATCAGCGCATTGACGGAAAAACGCACCATGGCAAGCCTGCCCTTTGGCGGTCGCTATCGCCAAGTAGACTTTGCCCTTTCCAATCTGGCCTGCGCCGGTGTGCATCACATCGGTATCATCACCCGTCACAGCTATCAGAGCCTTATGAATCACGTAGGCTCCGGCGAGGAATGGGGTTTGGAAATGGAAGAGGGCGGTCTGGAATATCTGACGCCTTTTGCCACCTCCACCACCGGCAATTACCGGGGTAAATTGGAGTCGCTCCACGCAGCGATGACATTTTTGGAGTTCGGTCAGGAGGACGAGTATGTCATTATGATCGACTCTGCCGTGGTGTGCAGCATCGACCTGAACAAAGTGCTTGCCGCCCACATCGAAAGCGGCAAGGATGTGACGGTGGTGACCAAGTCCGGCATCGCCAACGGCCAGCGGCTGATCGATCTGGCGCTGAAGCTGGACGAAGCCGGTAATATCACCGACATCACCGCCGACTATGCCGCCCCCGCTGACTACGAAGCGTCTATGGACATTTTCGTTTTGCGGAAAAAGTGGCTGGCACAGCAGGTAAAAGAGCATATCGCCCACAACCGCTACCACATGGACCGGGATCTGGTGCTGGGTGGCTGGCAGAAAGGCGAAGTGTCTGTCAACGTCTATCAGTACGAGGGCTTGGCTCTGTACAACGAATCCTTGGAGGAGTATTTTCAGAACTCTCTGTCTTTGACCCAAAAGCCGGTGCGGGATGCGCTGTTTGTGGACTGCCACCCGGTTTACACCAAGGTGCGTGACCGTGTTCCCAGCTACTACGGCGAAAACTGCGAAATCGACAACTGCTCCGTGGCAGACGGCTGTTTCCTGGAGGGCAAGGTCAAAAATTCCGTGCTGTTCCGGCAGGTCACTGTGGGTGAGGGCGCTGAAATCGACAGCTGCGTGATCATGAATGACACCGTTATTGGCAAGGACTGCAAGCTCAAATATGTGATTTTGGACAAGGACGTGGTGGTGCGGCCCGGTGCGCAGCTGATGGGTACACCCACCAATCCCGTGATCGTTAAACGAGGTGAAGTGGTATGAGAATCGCTCTGCTTGCCTCCGAGGGCGCGCCTTACGCAAAATCCGGCGGCTTGGGCGACGTGATGGAGGCGCGGCCTGCGGCGCTCTCTCGAATCGAGGACAACGAAGTGGCGCTTCTGCTGCCCTATTACAAGAAAATCAAGGACAATCCGGCTTTTGAAGTGGAGCTGGTGAAGCAATTTTACGTTTCGCTGGGTTGGCGGCAGCAATATGCCGGCATCCTGAAGCTGAAAAACCGTACTGACGGGGTGCAGGTGTACTTTATCGACAATCTGCAGTATTTCGGCGAGCGGGACGGCGCAATTTACGGTCACGGCGACGACGGAGAGCGGTTTGCATACTTCTCCAAGGCTTGTCTGGATGCGCTGGTGGCGCTGGACTTTATCCCGGATGTGATTCAGTGCAATGACTGGCAGACTGCGTTAGTGCCCACATTTTTGGCGGCGCAGTATCATCCGCTGTTCCCCGGCACAAAGTGTATGTTCACCATCCACAATGTGGAATATCAAGGCTGGGCGCAGCCGGCATTTTTCGACGATGTGCTGGCGCTGCCCTATGAATACCGGGCGTGTCTGGACTTGAACGGTGCGGTGAATGTGATGAAGGGCGCTATCGAAACCGCCCATTTGGTCACCACCGTGTCGGAAAGCTATGCCCGGGAGCTGATGGACCCCTATTATGCCCACGGACTGGAAAATGTGCTGGGCGCTGCCGGCTGGAAGCTCACCGGCATCACCAACGGCATCGACACCAACACCTTTGACCCTATGCGTGACCCGGCGCTGCCGGCGCATTACGATGCAAACACCTTTGTAGCGGGCAAAGCCGCTTGCAAGGACGCTCTGCAGAAAGAGGTGGGTCTGCCTGAAAATCCCGATGTGCCGCTGATGGTCATGGTCACCCGGCTGGCAGGTCACAAGGGTCTGGATTTGCTGTGCCACATCGCAAGAAAGCTGTTGTGGGAGCAGGATTGTCAGCTTTTGATCCTGGGTACTGGCGAGAGCAAATACGAGGAGTTTTTCCGCCAGCTGGAAAGAGAATTTCCCGGCAAAGTGGCTGCCAAGATCACTTTCGATCTGGCGCTGGCGGCACGGATCTATGCCGGCGGCGATATCTATCTCATGCCCAGTAAATCCGAGCCTTGCGGCTTGAGTCAGATGAACGCCATGCGCTACGGCACCGTTCCGGTGGTGCATGCCACCGGCGGCTTACGGGACACCGTCCCCTCCGCCACCGACAACGGCAGCGAGGGTTTGGGCTTTACTTTCCAAAGCTACAACGCCGACGATTTCTTCGGCGCGCTGGATCGTTGTCTGGGTCTGTACCGATTCTATCGGGAGGGTTTCCGGGCGCTGCAAAAACGGGATATGGAGCAGGACTTCAGCTGGGATGTACCTGCGCAGAAGTATATGGCACTGTTCCAAAAAATGCGGACGCAAATGTAAAATTGAACGGGGACGATTTTTCGTCCCCGTTCCTTAAGGAGTACCTATGCGGATTCTGTTTGACTCCAAAAAAACTGAATACAAAGACCCCTTCGGATGCCTTGTTCCGGGGCAGGAATGTACCTTAAAAATTGCCATTCCCTGCACCGTGGAAACAAGCGCCGTTTCCGTGGTTTTGACGGCAGAAAACGGGTCATTTTTACGAGAATTTCCCTTTGTTTTTGACCGGCAAGAAGGTGCGTACGATGATTGGAAATGCACCCTGATCCTGGACGAGCCGGGACTGTATTTTTATTACTTTAAAATCACCGGTCACACCGGCACTTTCCGGCTGTTTAAGCAAGGCGACGATACCAATATGGAAGCCGGTGACTGTTGGCAAATCTCCTGTATTCCCAACGACTTTTCCGTTCCGGACTGGGCAAAAGGCGCTGTGATTTATCAGGTATTTCCCGACCGTTTTTGCCGGGTGGGAATGTGCGATCTGACGGACAAAATGACGCCTTATTTGCTCCACGAAAACTGGAACGAGGAGGTCTGTTGGCAGCCAAATTCAGAGGGAAAAATCCTCAATAACGACTTCTTTGGCGGCAACTTCCGGGGCGTCATGGATAAGTTGGATTATTTGGCGGAAATGGGCGTGGATATCCTCTATCTGAACCCCATTTCCAAGGCATTTTCCAGCCATCGATATGACACCGCAGACTACTTAAAACCCGACCCCATGCTAGGTACTTTGGAGGACTTTTCTGCCCTCTGTGATGCCGCTCACCAACGAAATATCCGGGTGATTTTGGACGGTGTTTATTCTCACACCGGCTCGGATAGTGTATATTTTGATAAAGAAAATCACTTCGGCGGCGGCGCTTATTCTGACCCGGATTCTCCCTATCGGGACTGGTACCTTTTCAAAGAATATCCGGACAAGTATGACAGTTGGTGGGGCTTTGAGACCCTACCTACATTGGACAAAAACCAGCCGAACCTGCAGGATTTTATCTGCTCGGTGATGACCCATTGGCTGCAGTTGGGCGCAGACGGTTTTCGTCTGGATGTGGCAGATGAGCTGCCGGACAGCTTTATTTTGAAGCTGAAAAATCACATCCGCACCATCCGCCCGGACGCAATTTTAATGGGCGAAGTATGGGAGGATGCCTCCAATAAGATCGCCTACGATGTACGTCGGCGGTACTTTGTGGACGGAGAACTGGACAGTGTGATGAACTATCCCTTCCGCACCGCTATTTTAGACCTTTTGTGGGGTCGGGATGACGGCAGGCAGTTCAAAAATACGGTGATGACCATTTTGGAGAACTATCCCCGGCAGGTTGCGCTGTGCAATATGAACCTTTTAGGCACTCACGATACCCCCAGAATTCTGACCGCTTTGGTGGACGATTTCGAGAGCGACCGGGCTGCATTGGCGACCCGGAAACTGTCACCGGAACAGCTGGAACTGGGCAAAAAACGGTTGAAAATAGCCACTGTTTTACAATTTGCACTGCCCGGCTGTCCCAGCATTTACTACGGCGACGAGGCGGGTATGGAGGGCGGAAAAGACCCCTTTAACCGCCGCACCTACCCTTGGGGCAAGGAAGATCTGCAGCTTGTGCAGCACTTCAAAACGCTGGGCATGCTCCGTAAATCCAACCCCGCATTGCGGCTGGGTGATCTGTCATTTTTCTCCGCCGAGGGCGGCAAAATCGGTATGGCCCGGCAGTGGAAAAACCAAATTATTAAGATTTATGTAAACCTTTCCGATGAGAACTGGCAACTGCCCAGCGGCGCAGAACTGCCGACTATGGACTGGTATATGGAGGGTATCTGAATGGAACGAGAAGCCTTTTTCAGCGGTTACTGCCGTCAGTCTGACGGCGCAAGAACCGTCTGCGTGGTTGCAGAGGACAAAGAACTGGCCGACGTTGACTGTCTGTATCAAAACTGTCCCTATGCCAACGACTGTCCCATTGGTCAAAATATCCGGGATTTCGTAGAAAAATAGGAAAACGACTGGACAAACACATTATTATAATATAAAATTACTAAAGTATTTTTATTTCGAGGTGATAGTTATGGCATTTTCTTTCTTTGGCGGCATCCACCCCAAGGAAAATAAGCACTATGCCGAGGCTGCGGCAGTGCAGGAATTCCCTGCCCCTGACCTGCTGGTGATCCCCATGTCCCAGCATATCGGTGCGCCCTGCAAGCCTTTGGTAAAAAAGGGTGATGCGGTGACTGTGGGACAGAAAATCGGCGACAATGAGGGTCTGTGCGTTCCCGTACATGCCCCGGTTTCCGGTACAGTTAAGGCTGTAGAACCCCGTCCTCACACCAACGGCACTACGGTGATGAGCGTGGTGATCGAAAACGATCATCTGGACACCCTCTGCCCGGATATTGCCCCCCGGACGCAGGAGGCGGTTGACGCCCTTTCCGGCGAGGAACTGATGGCGATCATTCATGATGCCGGTATCGTAGGTATGGGCGGCGCAACATTCCCCACCCATGTAAAGCTCTCCTCCGGTCTTGGTAAGGTAGATACCATTATTGTCAACGTTTCCGAGTGTGAACCGTACATCGTAGCAGACGACCGTCTGTGTCAGGAGTTCCCCAAAGAAATGATCTTGGGTCTGAAGATCATTATGAAAGTTTTGGGTCTGAACTGCGCACATATCGCTATGGAAAACAACAAACCTGCCGCCGCCAAGGCGCTGCAGTGGGAATTAGACCCCAAGGACGGCATCGTGCTGGATATTCTGCCTGCCAAGTATCCCCAAGGCGCAGAAAAGCAGCTGATCAAAGCCGTCACCAACCGGGAAGTTCCCTCCGGTGGTCTGCCTGCCGCTGTGGGCTGTGCCGTGTTCAACGCTGCCACCTGCAAGGCGATCCATGATGCAGTCTATCTGGGTATGCCCCTAATCCGCCGGATCGTGACCGTTTCCGGTGATGTGGTCATGGAACCCAAAAACCTGATCGTACCGGTGGGTACACCCTTCCAGCTGCTGCTGGATGCGGTGGGTCAGCGTGAGAATCCCTACAAAGTTCTCTCCGGCGGCCCCATGATGGGCGCTGCGCTGTACGACTTGTCCGCTCCGGTGATCAAAGGCACCAATGCCGTAACTGTACTGGGCGCCGCCAACCGTTTCTGCGTGGAAGATCCTCAGTGTATCCGCTGTGGCAAGTGTATGGACGCCTGCCCCATGAAGCTGATGCCCCTGATGATGTATCAGGCATACCAGAACGGCGACGCAGGCGAAATGGCAGCTATCAACACCATGGACTGTATCGAATGCGGCTGCTGCGCCTATACCTGCCCCGCAGGCATCCCCTTGGTGCATAGCTTCCGCACCGCTAAACAGCATATCCGGGACGCACAGGCGAAAGCCGCTGCGCCCGCAGGCAAGTAAGGAGGGCAGGATATGGCACAGATGAAATATTATTATGAGCTGACCATTTCCAGCTCCCCCCATGCCCACTCCCCGGTTTCCACCAAGACCATTATGCGGGATGTGCTCATCGCCCTGACCCCGGCGCTGCTGGGAAGCATTTATTTCTTTGGCTTCCGGGCGCTGCTGGTCACACTGGTGAGCATGGCCGCCTGCGTGTTCTTTGAGTGGGCTTGGTGCAAGCTGACCAAACGCAACTGCAAGGCTTATGACATGTCTGCCATGGTGACCGGCATGCTCATCGCCTTTGTTTGTCCGGTAACCATTCCTTATTGGTGTATCATTATCGGCGACTTTTTCGCCATTATCGTGGTCAAGCAGCTGTTTGGCGGCATCGGCAAGAACTTTGTCAACCCGGCGCTGGCAGCCAGAGCTTTCTTGTTTAGCTGGCCCGCCATTATGAACACCTGGGTCAAGCCCGGCTTTGAAAACGCTGCCGGTCTGTGGTCCACTGTAGACATCGTCACCGGCGCAACCCCCATGTCCGCCATGCATCAGGGCGCATTGCCCGAAAGCAGCCTGATGGATATGTTCCTGGGCAATATTGGCGGCTCTCTGGGTGAGACCAGCGCACTGCTGCTGCTCATCGGCTTCGGCTATCTGCTGCTGCGCAAGGTGATCTCTGCCCGGATTCCCGTTGCCTTTATCGGTACGGTTGCCCTGCTGACCTTCCTGTTCCCCCAGGGCAATGACCGGGTGACGTGGATGGCAAGCCAGCTGCTTTCCGGCGGTCTGATGCTGGGTGCCATCTTTATGGCTACCGACTATGTCACTTCTCCTGTGACCAAGCTGGGTCAGATCATTTTTGGTATTGGCTGCGGTGTGATCACCGTCGTCATTCGTTACTTCGGCGGTTATCCCGAGGGTGTTTCCTATGCGATCCTGGTGATGAACTGCTGCGTGGTGCTGTTGGACAAACTGGGTAGACCCGTGAAGTTCGGCGCACCGAAAAAGGAGGCTGTGAAATGAAAAATTCTATTTTGCGGCTGACTCTGACGCTGTTTCTGATTACCGCTGTGGTAGCAGCTGCCCTTGCAGGCATCAACGCTGTCACCGCGCCGAAAATCGCTGCGCTGAAAGCGCAAAAAACTGCAGATGCCATCGCCGCGGTACTGCCCGGCGAAAGCAAGGAGCTGGAAAGCTTCACCGACGACACCGGACTGGTGCAAAAGGTATGGCAGTCTGAAGCCGGCTACGCTGTGCAGGTCGCCCCCTCCGGCTTCGGCGGACAGGTCGTGGTTATGGTGGGCGTTGCCAATGACGGCAAGGTGCTGGGTATCGATGTGATCTCCCATGCTGAAACCGCCGGTCTGGGCGACACTGCCGCAGCAGACAATGCGAAGGGCAACGCTTTCCGGGTACAGTTCTCTGAAAACGATGCGCCTTTCACCGTAGGCGAAAATATCGAAGCAATTACCAGTGCAACCATCACTTCCAAGGCTGTCACCTCCGGTGTGAATGCAGCAGTGGAATGTGTCAAGAACATGGGTTAAGGAGGCAGGCAACATGAAAAAACAATTTTTAGAAGGCCTGCTGACCAAAAACCCGGTTTTGGTTCAGCTTTTGGGTATGTGTTCTACCCTCGCCATTACTACCAGCCTGTTTAACGGCATCGGTATGGGCATTTCCGTAACTATCATTCTGATCTGCTCCAATGTGCTGATCTCTGCTCTGCGCCATGTGATCCCCTCTCAGGTGCGTATTGCTGCGTATATCGTAATTATCGCCGGTTTCGTTACCATCGTGGATCTGTGCCTGCAGGCATTCTTGCCGGCGCTGGCAGAGAGCCTTGGCGTGTTTATCCCGCTGATCGTTGTTAACTGTATCATTTTGGGCAGAGCCGAAGCATTCGCTTCCAAGAACACCGTGTGGGCATCTACCTTGGACGGTCTGTTCCAGGGCATCGGCTACACTGTGGCACTGTGCATTATGTGTATTATCCGCGAACTGTTAGGTTCCGGTACGTTCGGCGGCGGTATCCTAAACGGCGGCGAGGGTATCCGGATCATCGCTGAAGGCTATCCGGCTATGCAGATGGTCATGCCTGTGGGTGGCTTCCTCACCCTGGGTTTCCTGATCGCCGGCAGCCAGTGGCTGATGAAAAAGCTGGAAAGCAAGGAAAAGGAGGGCGCTAAATAATGGCTTACATGCAATCACTTTTAGGAATCCTCCTTTCTGCCATTCTGACAGAAAACTTCATTCTGGTTAAATTCTATGGCATTTGCCCCTTTATGGGTGTTTCCAAAAAGACCGATACCGCACTGGGTATGGGTATGGCAGTTACCTTTGTTATGGCGCTGGCATCTGCTGCCTGCTGGGCAATCGACGCTTTTGTGCTGCAGCCGCTGGGTCTTGCCTATATGCAGACCGTGGCTTTCATTCTGGTCATCGCCTCCATCGTGCAGGTGGTGGAAATGTTCCTGAAAAAGAGCGTACCTGCCCTTTATAAAGCATTGGGCATTTTCCTGCCTCTGATCACCACCAACTGCGCTGTGTTGGGCGTGGCGCTGGTGAATGTGCAAGAGGGTTATGACTTCCTGCAGAGCGTGTTCAACGGCGCTTGCGGCGGTCTGGGTTTCACCCTGGCAATCGTGCTGTTTGCTTCTGTCCGGGAGCGTGTAGACAAGACCAACTGCCCCGAAAGCTTCAAAGGCTATCCCTTGGCGCTGATCAGCGCCGGTCTGATCGCCTTGGCATTTATGGGCTTTAGCGGTCTGAAAATTTTCTGAGGAGGGCGAAAATATGGAAATTATCATTGCCATCGCCATTCTCGGCGGTTTGGGTCTGGCGTTCGGCTTGGTGCTGGGCGCAGCCTCTAAAGTATTTTATGTAGAAACCGATCCCCGGCTGGATCAACTGAACGAAGCATTACCCGGCGCTAACTGCGGCGGCTGCGGCTATGCCGGCTGCGGCGGCTATGCCGAGGCTGTTCTCAACGGTGAAGCCCCCATCGGTCTGTGCGCTTCCGGCGGCAACACCTGCGTGCAGGAAATGTCCCGGATCATGGGTGTGAAAGCAGAGGCTATGACCCGGAAAGTAGCGCTGGTGCGCTGCTCCGGTCGCAAGAGCGTCACAGCCGAGGGTAAGCAGCTGGGTGTCAAGATGAAAGGCAACTACGAAGGTCTTTCCGACTGTGTCGCCGCATCCAAGGTCGCCGGCAACGGCCCTACTGTCTGTAAGTTCGGCTGTCTGGGCTACGGCAACTGCGTCAAAGCTTGTAAGTATGATGCCATTTCCGTGGTAGACGGCGTTGCCGTGGTTGACAAGGAAAAGTGCGTAGGCTGTATGAGCTGCGCCGCTGCCTGCCCCCGAAAGCTGATCGTACCGGTAGAATATGACCGTCATGTGGTCATTGCCTGCAGCTCCCATGCCAAAGGCGCTGTTACCACCCGTGGCTGCACACAAGGTTGTATTGGCTGCGGTCTGTGTACCAAGATCTGCCCCCACGATGCCATCCATGTGGATCATAACCTGGCTGTCATCGACTATAGCAAGTGCGTCGGCTGCGGTCTGTGCGCTACCGTGTGTCCCAAAAAGCTGATTTCCAGCAATGTTGAGGACGCATCGGAAGTGGTGCTGAGCGGTGTGACCACCGAATAAAAAACAAACCCCCGAGGATCACTCCTCGGGGGTTTTCTTATTTTCTTAGTACATGCCGCCCTGGGCTGCAGCAGCCATAGCAGCTGCGTCTGCCTCGGGACTGGGCTTATCTGCCACCAGAGATTCGGTGGTCAGCACGCTGGACGCGATAGATGCGGCATTCTCCAAAGAAGAGCGGGTGACCTTGGTGGGGTCAACAATGCCGGCAGAGATCATATCCACATACTGCTCGGTGTAAGCGTTGTAGCCGTAGCCGATCTTCTTGGAATTTTTGATCTTCTCGAAGACAACACTGCCGTCAACACCGGCATTTTCTGCGATCTGACGGATGGGTGCCTGCAGAGCGGTAGCGATGATCTTCGCACCGGTCTTTTCGTCACCCTGCAGCTTAGCGATCAGCTTTTCAACTGCTGCGATGGCACTGACCTGAGCAGTACCGCCACCGGCTACAATGCCCTCCTCAACTGCTGCACGGGTTGCGTTCAGCGCATCCTCAACACGGAGCTTCTGCTCCTTCATAGCGACCTCAGTCTGTGCGCCGACCTTGATGACTGCAACGCCGCCAGCCAGCTTCGCCAGGCGCTCCTGCAGCTTCTCACGGTCATAGTCAGAGGTGGTAGTTGCGATAGCAGCACGGATCTGCTGCGCACGAGCCTTGATGGCTTCGGCATCGCCTGCGCCGTCTACGATAGTGGTGTTATCCTTGGTGACAACGATCTGACGGGCACGACCCAGATCAGCCATGGTAGCCTCGGTCAGCTCCATGTTCAGCTGGCTGGAAATCACAGTACCGCCGGTGAGGATCGCAATGTCCTGCAGCATTTCCTTGCGGCGGTCGCCAAAGCCGGGAGCCTTGACGCAAACGCAGTTGAAGTTGCCACGCAGACGGTTGACCAGCAGGGTAGCCAGGGCATCGCCCTCCACATCCTCAGCAATGATCATCATTTTCTTGCCGGACTTCACAACGGGCTCCAGCACGGGCAGAATCTCCTGAATGGATGCGATCTTCTTATCGGTGATAAGCACCACAGCATCGTCCAGCACAGCTTCCATCTTGTCGGTATCAGTGACCATGTAGGGGGAGATGTAGCCACGATCGAACTGCATGCCCTCTACCACTTCCAGACCGGTCTCTGCAGTCTTGGACTCCTCGATGGTGATAACACCCTCGGTGCCGACCTTCTCCATAGCCTCAGCGATCAGAGCGCCTACAGAGGCATCGCCGGAGGAAACAGTACCAACACGGGCAATATCCTCAGAGCCGTTAACGGGAACGGAGTGTTCCTTGATTGCGGCAACCGCAGCTTCCACTGCCTTCTCAATGCCCTTGCGCATAACCATGGGGTTTGCGCCGGATGCCAGGTTCTTCAGACCCTCACGGGTGATCGCCTGGGCCAGCACGGTAGCGGTGGTAGTACCGTCACCGGCTACATCGTTGGTCTTGGTAGCCACTTCACGAATCAGCTGGGCGCCCATGTTCTCAAAGGGATCCTCCAGCTCTACTTCCTTGGCGATGGTCACACCATCATTGGTGACCAGGGGAGCGCCGAACTTTCTGCCCAGCACTACGTTGCGACCCTTGGGGCCAATGGTGACCTTAACGGTATCTGCCAGCTTATCAATACCAGCTTGCAGCTTCTTGCGAGCTTCCTCGCCGTAAACGATCAATTTTGCCATGATTCAAATTCCTCCTTAATCGGTGACAACAGCCAGAACATCTTCCAGCTTTACAAACTTGTATTCTACGCCGTCCAGCTTGATCTCGCTGCCGGTGAAGTTGCCGACCACGACCTTGTCGCCAGCCTTGATTTCCTTCACGTCAGGGCCTGCGGACATCACTTCGTAGATAGCGGGCTTTTCCTTGGTTGCCGCTGCCAGAATAATACCGGAAGAGGTGGTCTCCTCTGCTTCGGTCTGCTTCAGCACCAGGTTGTCTGCTGTGGGTCTGAGTTTCATATCGTTACCTCCATTATGGTTATTTATATTATTTATGTCATTCGCAGTTGTTAGCACTCTTTTGTTTTGAGTGCTAACGGCTATATCATAACCCACAGACATAGAAAAAGCAAGTGTTATTTGCACTTTTTTATGGAAAATTTCGTAAATGTTTTGTAAATTCCTGTTTGTGGCGCCATGGGACAATCTAAAACCAATAATTTGCCCCTCGCAGGGCATGCAATAGGGGCGGTGATTTTTCGTCATTTTGGATAAAAAACCTTATAAAATCAGCGGTTTTGGACTTGCGTTTTGTGCGTTTTTCCTTTATAATGAAAGCATATTGGTAAAAATGGGAAGGAGGCGGCTTTTTATGGGCGAATTGATCGCCGTGTTGTCCGGCAAAGGCGGCACCGGTAAGACATCGGTTTGCGCCGGTATTGCCGTTGCCCTTTCTCAACTGGGGCAAAAAGTGCTTTGCATCGACTGTGATGTGGGACTTCGGAATCTGGACATCGCTTTGGGTCTTTCCCAAGTGGGCGCTATTTCCTTTTTGGATGTGTGCCGGGGCGATTACAGCATGGACATGGCCACCCAGCACCCGGTTTATCCCAATCTGCATTTTTTGACTGCGCCCATCGCCTGCGCCGCAGAGGACATTGATCAGCTTTCCTTTGCCCGGATGCTGGATAAGGCGCGCAATCAATATCATTACATTTTCCTGGATGCCCCGGCTGGTATTGAGGCCGGCTTCCGGCTGGCTGCCAAGACCGCAGACCGTGTGATTTTGGTCACCGGACCTGATCCTGCCGCCATTCGGGACGCCCGACAGGCTGCCGACACGCTGGAACTGATGGGCAAGAAAAATGTGCGGCTCATCGTCAACCGGATCAGCCCTCAGCTGGCAAAGACTATGGGGTTAACGGTAGATGATGTGATGGATCGTGCCGGTCTGCCCCTGCTGGGCATTGTGCCGGAGGATCAGAATGTGGTACTTGCCGCAGCATTTTCCCAGCCGCTGCTAGGTTACACCCGCAAGGGCGCTGCCGCTGCCTGCAAGCGTATTGCCCGGAGATTGTTAGGTTTTTCCGTTCCCATTCTCCACGCCATTAAACGATAGGAGTGACTTTTTGTGAATATTGCGTTTTTAGCTCATGACAAAAAGAAAGAACTGATGGTTCAGTTCTGCACTGCATATAAAAGCGTGCTGGTCAAGCATAATCTGTTTGCCACCGCCACCACCGGTCGTCTGATTGCAGACAACACCGGCCTGCCTATCACACTGCTGCTTTCTCACAAGCAGGGCGGTCATCAGCAGATCAATGCCCGGATCGCCTACAACGAGATCGACCTGGTGTTGCTGTTCACCGACCCCAACACCTCTGACCCCTGGGACGACAGTCAAATGATGGAAACCATCCGTCACTGCGATAAGCAAAACATTCCCATCGCCACCAACCTGGCCAGCGCAGAAATTGCGATCATGGGTCTGCAGCGTGGCGACCTTGACTGGCGTGAGATGCTGCATAGGCCTAAATTCCAACTGTGATATTCCCATCATTCCTCGCCCCGGCGGGGAATGATTTATGAAAGGACCGTTCTTATGGAAAGAATCAAACCCCGGACACTGTCCGGCTTTATGGAGCTGCTGCCCCAAAAGCAGCAGACTTTTGAAAAAATGGTACAGATCCTCCGGGACACCTATAGCCTTTACGGTTTCTCTCCCCTGGACACCCCTGCTATCGAGGACGCACAGATCCTGCTGGCAAAGGGCGGCGGCGAGACAGAAAAGCAGATCTACCGTTTTCAGAAAGGCGATCACGATCTGGCTCTGCGTTTTGATCTGACTGTTCCCCTTGCCAAGTATGTGGCGCTGCACTATAACGAACTGGCATTTCCTTTCCGCCGGTATCAAATCAGCAAGGTCTACCGTGGCGAGCGTGCCCAGCGTGGTCGTTTCCGTGAGTTCTATCAGGCGGACATCGATATCATTGGCGACGGCAAGCTGGACGTGCTGAACGAGGCAGAGATCCCGGCGATCATTTACAAGGTGTTCCGTGGCTTTGGTCTGCAGCGTTTTCAGATTCGTGTGAACAACCGCAAAATCCTTAACGGCTTTTATGCTATGCAGGGTCTGAGCGAAAAGAGCGGCGACATTATGCGCACCGTGGACAAGCTGGATAAGATCGGCGCTGAGAAGGTGCGTACCATTCTGATGGAGGACTGCACTCTGTCCGGCGAGCAGGCTGACGAAATCCTGAAGTTTATCGCCATCACCGGCACCAACGCTGAAGTT
>JAZRQK010000033.1:0-9095 GCA_045649665.1 Faecousia sp.
ACCGTTGCCACATTCTTGATCACCGCCGCCATCGCAGCTATTATCACCTACATCATCTGCCGGATTTTCCCCTTGGTGCAGGGTCAGTACGATGTGGTAGAGGGCGAAGTGGGTCAGACCCTTGGTGTAGCCGACCTGATCGTTAACTTCTTTACCAAGCCGGACTTTATGGAACTATTAAGCCGCCGGGCGATCCTGCCGCTGATCGTGTTTGCCATCTTGTGTGGCTTCGGCATCCAGATGGCTGGCGGCAAGGAAACCATGACCGCCAAATTCCTGGCTGATATCACCAACTGCATTATGAAAGTCGTCGGTCTGATCAGCTACTACGCACCCATTGGCTTTTTCGGCTTTTTCGCCTATTTGGTAGCCACCTACGGCCCGGAGCTGATCGGCGACTACGGTCGCACACTGGTTATCTATTATGTTTTGAGCTTTGCTTATATGTTCGTATTTTTCCCCATTTATGCCCGGTTTGGCGGCGGCAAGGGCGGCGCCAAGCTGATGTTCAGCAAGCTTTTGAAGCCGGCGGCGGTGTCTTTCGGCACTTGCTCCAGCGTGGCTACCATTCCCACCAACATGGAAGCCGCCCAAGAGTCCGGTATTTCCAAGGATATTTCCGACATTGTGCTGCCCTTGGGCGCAACCATGCACATGGACGGCTCGTCTATGGGCGCGATCATTAAGGTAGCGTTCCTGTTCGGTATTTTCGGCAAGGACTTCACCACCGGCGAGGCGATTTTGGCGATCATCGTGGCGGTATTCTCCTCCGTTGCCATGTCCGGTATCCCCGGCGGCGGCGGTACCGGCGATCTGGTGCTTTGCACCATGTTTTTCCCCGACCAGCTTGCTATCGCCTACCCAATTTCCATCGCCTTGGCAAACCTGATCGACCCCCCGGCAACCATGATCAACGCTGCCGGCGACTATGTTGTCAGCTTTATCGTGGCACGCTTTGTAGACGGCAAGAACTGGCTGCAGGAAAAACTCCACAAGGAAAAAGGATAAACCCAAAAGGACGGGCAGAAATGCCCGTCCTTTTTCATCCTTCCACCCCGCTTGTCATCCCGAGTAAGCCACAGGCGCATCGAGGGATCTACGCACCAAATGTCTGTTTGCAATTACGATGCTGCGTAGATTCCTCGACTCCCTCCGGTCGCTCGGAATGACAACCTAGTATGTAGCGTTACCGGGCAATAATATAACGAAAACAACTATGTAGGTGCGAGTTTGTCTGCGGCAGGAATTTTCCTGCCGCACATTTTTTTGCCTCCGGAATACCATGGAATGAGCGGTAACCCCGCTACTAAATCTCGGAGGTACTTGATATGTGTAACAATGGTTTTGGTGGTAACTGCTGCTGGTGGATCATCATTCTGCTGATCCTGTTCTGCGGCTGTGGCAACAACGGCATGATGACCACTAACAACGGCTGCGGCTGTGGCTGCGACAACAACTGCGGCTGCTGCTAATATTAGCGGCGGAAGTATCGGGCTTGGGGGCGTCATTTGGCGCCCCCTTTTCATTGACGGACACCGGCTTTCGTGGTATGATAAGAAAAAACTTACGGAGGTCGGCTTATGGAGATCCGTTTTGCAAAAATCGAGGATATTCCGGGTATTTTGGCGCTTTTGCGGCAGGTGGGTCACGTCCACCACGTGGGCAGACCGGACATTTTCCGCAGCGATGCCCAAAAATACGGCGCATCTCAAGTCATTGATATGCTGGACAAGCCGGGTACGCCTATTTTTGTGGCGGCAGAGAATGAGCAGGTGCTCGGCTACTGCTTCTGTTTTGTGAAAGAGCATGCAAAAGACCCGGTGATCGCCGACCACACCGAACTGTACATTGACGATCTGTGTATCGACGAAAACTGCCGTGGCAAGCACATCGGCTCTAAGCTGTACGAAGCCGCATGCCAGTATGCCAAGCAGCGTGGTTGTTACAATGTGACACTGAATGTGTGGAGCTGCAACGAAAGCGCCATGCAGTTCTATGAGGCTATGGGCATGAAGCCCCAAAAAGTGGGCATGGAGTATATTTTGGAGTAATCATATGCTGGAAAAGAACAAAATTTACGACGCCTTGATCTCCGACTACACCGCCGAGGGACAAGGTGTTGCCAAAATCGACGGCTGCGCCGTTTTTATCCCCAACGCCATCGTTGGGGAAACTTGCCGTGTCCGGATCGAAAAGGCGCAAAAGACTTGGGCAGCCGGCAAGCTGGTGGAGATTTTGGAAAAATCCCCCCACCGTGTCCAGCGGGAATGTCCCATTTCCAGCAGCTGCGGCGGCTGTGACTTCTGGCACATGGACTATGCCGAGGAGACCCGGCTGAAAGCCGACCGGGTGCAGCAAGCCTTAAACCGCATCGGCGGCGAAAATTTGGACTCCATCGATATTCTCTCCGCCCCCACCTGCTACGGCTACCGCAACAAGGCGCAATACCCGGTCTCCAGCAAAAAAAGCCGTGTGTTTGCAGGCTTTTTCAAAGCCGGCACTCACAGCGTTGTGGAAAACCAACGCTGCCTGATCCTGCCGGAAACCACCGACCGGGTGAAACAGTTGGTTATAGATTATGTAAACCACTATGGCATCACCGCCTACGACGAAACCACCGGCAAAGGTCTTTTGCGGCACATCTACGTCCGCAAAGGCGAAGTGTCCGGGCAGATTTTGGTATGCCTGGTGGTCAACGGCAGAAAACTGCCCCATACGGAGGACTTGATCGCCCGGCTGCAGACCGTCCCCGGCTTCACCACCTTGGTGCTGAATGTAAACACCCGGCAGGGCAATACCATTTTGGGTCAGGAATCCATCCCCCTCTACGGCCCGGGCTACATTGAGGACACCCTCTGCAATCTGCAGTTTCGGCTGTCGCCCCACTCTTTCTATCAGATCAACCACCATCAGGCGCAGCGGCTGTACGAAGCCGCCATTTCCCAGGCGGAGATCACGAAAAACGACTTGGTGCTGGACCTTTACTGCGGCGTCGGCACCATCACTCTTGCCATGGCAAAAGCCGCCGGCAAGGTGATCGGTGTGGAAGTGGTGGAGCAGGCGGTTGCCGATGCCCGGGAAAATGCCAAGCGCAACGGCATTGAAAACGCAGAATTTTTCTGCGGCGATGCCGGCAAGGCCGCCCTTTCTCTGGAAGAACAAGGCATTCGCCCGGATGTTGTGGTGGTGGACCCGCCCCGGAAGGGTCTGAACGCAGATGCCATTGAAGCCATGGTAAAAATGTCCCCCCGACGCATTGTGTATGTATCCTGCGACCCGGCAACCCTTGCCCGTGATGTTGCCCTGCTGAAAGCAAAAGGCTACTGCGTAAAAAACGCCCTTGCCGCTGACTTGTTTCCTCGCACCGCCCATGTAGAATCTATTGTTTGCCTGGTCAAACAATAGATTTTACAGGAACACAAAAAGGGTAACGTCTTGCTAAATCAGCGTTTGCGCTGCGCTCTCGTCACCGACAAAGATATTCCAATACAACAAAAATATCCGCATCATCAGATGCGGATATTTTTTATTTGATTCGGTTGCCGTCTTTGTCGAAATGCTTTTTCGCCTGCCGGCAAATGTGCGCCCAAGCGCCCAAAATCACCAAGCTTTCCACCAGCACGCAGATCATCGCTACCGTCGCCATGGTCATGGCATTCATAAACCGGAAGCAGTTGCACAGCAGTGACATCACCACGGTCATCGCCGTACCCAGCACGCTATAGATCTGACCGGCCAGCTTTTGTGTGAACTGCCATGCCTCCACACTGCCCATGCCGTGATATGTACGGAAGCCAACCGCATGGTTTGCCTCCTTGGGGGGCGCAAGGTAGTACCACAGACCCAGACCCAGCAGCACCAGCGGGCCTGCCATCACAGCGATTCGCATCAGCAGCTCCAAGTCTTTCACGAACTGATCCGGGGGCGGCAGTATTTTTGCCACATCAAAATCCTGCAGCAAAGAAAGGATCTCATCCATAGGAAACACTCCTCTTATTTCTTATCCAGCAAGGTGTTGATCTCGTGGATAAAACCATTTACATCCTGGAAGCGGCGATACACCGATGCAAATCGGATATAGGCAACTTCGTCCAACGGCTTGATTCGTTCCATAACCATCTCGCCGATGCGGTCGGTGCTGACTTCACGCTCCAGAGAATTCTGAATCGCCTGCTCGATCTCGGTGGTAATACGATCCAGATCGCCGGTCTCCACCTGCCGCTTATCGAAGGCGCGCACCATGCTCTGCATGATCTTGTTCCGGTCAAAGCCCTGACGGGAGCCGTCACGCTTGACCACGATAATGGGCAGACTCTCCACCACCTCATAGGTGGTAAAACGGCGCTGGCACACCAGACACTCTCTACGACGGCGAATGCTCTGACCGTCTTCAGAATGACGGGAATCCACAACTTTGCTTTCTTGGTCGCCACAGAAGGGACATCTCATGGAAATCCACTCCCTTTCCATCATAATTTTGTTTATTATACCAAATTCCCCCGGGACTGTCCAGCTTTTTTTCCTTGTGTTTCCTGCGTGGTTGGGTTACAATAGAAAAAACGGAGGTATTATCATGAAAAAACTCGTGTTATGTATTGCCTGGATCGTGCTGTACGCATTCTGCGCCGGGCTTGGTTTTATTGACGATCCCCAAGGTCTGCAAAAGGCGGCGCAGGTGGCAATGGCTGTGATTTTCTTTATTCCCGGCGCATGGCTGTTGATAGACAGCTTGCGGCAGAAGGACAAAAAGAGCCTTTCTCTGCTATGCTGGATCAGCGGTCTTTCCCTGGGTCTGACCACCGTTGTTTTTGTTGCCAACCTGTTCTCCGCGCTGGGCTCATCCGCGCTGGGCGATGCCATGTACACCTTGCTGATTTTGGTGTCCGTACCCATGGTCTGCAGCCGTTATTGGGCGCTGAGTCTTTTTGCGTGGGCATGTCTGTTTTTCGCCAGCTTTTTTGGCAGAAAAAAGTCCTGATTTGTCAAAACATCCCACTCTACTGCCGGTAGAGTGGGTTTTCTACTGCAAAGAGCCTGCCTTTTGCCCATTCTCCGGGGAAAGGGTTTCCCCGGCGGCAAATTTATGTATAATAAGAGTTGTCAAATTCATGAAATGGGAGAAAATTTATGAACTATAAAATTGTTACCGACACCTGCTGCGACTTTCCCGCAGAAATGTACAAGGAACTGGATTTGGAAGTTGTAAATCTGTCCGTACTGTACAAGGGTGTGAACTATACCGAATATACCGAGCAGTGGCTGAAAGACCTGTACGAGGGCATGCGTAACGGCGATACCGCCTCCACCTCCGCCATCAACCCCACCGGCTGGGCAGAAAAGATCGAGCCGGTGCTGCAGGCTGGCAAGGACGCTTTGGTTCTGTCCTTCTCCTCCGGACTCAGCACCACCTACCAATCCGCCGTCATCGCCGCCGAGGAACTGAAAGAAAAGTACCCGGAGCGAAAGATCGTGGTTGTGGATACCCTCTGCGCATCTTTGGGTCAGGGTCTGCTGGTTTGGTACGCTTGCCAGAAGCGGGACGAGGGTCTGTCTTTGGAGGAGCTGACCGCTTGGGTCGAGGACAACAAGCTGAATCTGTGCCACTGGGTCGTCGCCGATGACCTGATGCACTTAAAGCGTGGCGGCAGAATCAGCGCAGCCACCGCCGTTGCCGGCACACTGCTGAACATCAAGCCCATTATCCACATGAACGACGAGGGCAAGCTCATCAGCGTGGGCAAGGCAAGAGGCCGCAAAGCCGGCATCAAGATCCTGTGCGACAAAGTGGGCGAGCTGGGCATCGACGGCGCAAACGACACCATTTTCATCTGCCACGCAGATTGCCTGGAGGATGCCGAGGCTCTGGAAGCTATGCTGAAAGAAAAGTACGGCACCAAGAAAGTGTTTATCTACTATATCGGCGCAGTGATCGGCGCCCACACGGGCCCCGGCACCATGGCAGTCTTTTTCCTTGGTAATCATCGATAACAGAAAACCCGGCACAAGGGCAACGTTCCATGAGGAAGCATTGGTTTTGAACGTTCCCTTTTCCGCTTAACTGCATAAAAAATCACCGGAATACGCAAGTATTCCGGTGATTATATTATTTGTCCAAAGAAAGCGTTGCCCAATTTTTATTGATCTTCCTCTGCCACCATGTTCAGGGTGATCTCCTTTGTACCGGAAATCAACCGGGTGTACTTCACGCCGGCGGCATCCAGCATCCGCTTGGAAGCCACATTGCCGGGTGTACCGGCATACTTATCAGACAGATATACGACTTCTTTCACGCCGCTCTGAATAATAGCCTTGGCGCACTCGTTGCAGGGGAACAGGGCAACATAGACCCGGCTGCCCCGGAGGTCTCTGCCGTTGGCATTGAGAATGGCATTGAGCTCAGCATGCACAACATAGGCATACTTATTCTCCTCGCCGTCACGGTTCCAGGGGAACTCGTCATCGGAGCAACCCTTTGGCATACCGTTGTAGCCGGTGGAAATAATAATGTCATCGGGGGAAACGATGCAAGCGCCCACCTGGGTGCTGGGGTCTTTGCTGCGGCAAGCTGCCAGCTTGGCAACGCCCATAAAGTACTCATCCCAAGAGATATAATCTTTGCGTTTCATGGATCTTGTCCTCCGTTTTTTGTATTTGAAGCCATTATAATACAAAACTTTCCACAAGGCAAGGAAAAAAGCAGTCTGTGAAAACAGACTGCTTTTTGTTTAGTCGAAGAAATCCTTGACGGTTTCAAAGAACTTTTTGCGCTTGGGGCTGGATTTTCCCTCCAGAGAATCGTCCAGCTTTCTAAGCAGCTCTTTCTGTTCTTTCGTGAGCTTGGTGGGTGTTTCCACCACCACAAAGAACCGCTGATTGCCCCGCCGTTTGGGGTTGCCCACCTGGGGAATACCCTTGCCGCTGAGGAAAAATTCCTTGCCGGTCTGCGTACCCTCGGGAATGGTGAACGAAACCTTGCCGTCCAGCGTAGGCACTTCGATTTCTGCGCCCAGCGCCGCCTGGGTAAAGGTGATAGGCACTTCGCACAGAACATCCATGCCGTCACGCTCAAAAATGGGGTGGCGCTTGATATAAATTTCCACCAGCACGTCGCCGTTGGGACCGCCGTTGCTGCCTACGCAGCCTTCGCTGCGCAGACGGAAGCTCTGTCCATGGTCAATACCTGACGGCACTCTTGCCCGGACGGTGCGGCTCTTGCGCACCTTGGTCTTGCCACGGCACTGGGAGCAGGGATTTTTGATAATTTTACCTCTGCCGGAGCAGGACGGGCAAGTAGATGTGGACTGGAATGCCATGCCCATCATATTCTGGGTCACCCGGATCTGACCGGAGCCACGGCACTGGGAGCAAGTTTCGATCACACCGTCGGCGCTGCCCGTGCCGTTACACTTCTCGCAATTTTCAATTCGCTGGAACGTGATCTCCTTTTCCACACCAAAGGCCGCCTCCTCAAAGGTGACCTCGATACGTACACCGATATCCTCGCCTCTGCGGGGGGCATTTCGGGTGCGCCGGGAGCTGCCGCCGCCAAAGACCTCGCTGAAAATATCACCAAATCCGCCAAAACCGCCAAAGCCACCGAAACCGTCAAAGCCTGCACCACCGGCGCCGCCGCCATAGCTGGGGTCTACACCGGCAAAACCGAACTGATCGTATCTTGCCCGCTTGTCATCGTCAGAGAGCACCTCATACGCTTCGCCCAGCTCCTTGAACTTCTCCTCCGCCGCTTTATCGCCGGGGTTTCTGTCCGGGTGGTATTTCATAGCGCTTTTGCGATAGGCTTTCTTTATATCCTCAGCGCTGGCGCTTTTGTCAACACCCAGCACTTCATAATAATCGCGCTTATTTTCTGCCATTTTACTTTCCTCAAAAGACACCTAATAGGGGCGGTTACCCGCCCCTATCCGGTTTTAATTAGTCAACAGTTTCGTAATCGGCATCTACCACGCCGTCATCACCGGGCTGCTGTGCGCCGGGCTGACCCTGGGGATTTGCCTGCTGATACATCTTTTCTGCCACGGGGTAGAATGCTTTCTGCAGCTCCTCAACGGCAGCCTTGATCGCCTCTACATCACTACCCTTGTTGGCTTCCTTCACCTTTTCGATGGCAGCCAGAATGGGCTCCTTCTCGCTCTCGGTGACCTTGTCGCCCAGCTCGTTCAGAGTCTTTTCGGTCTGATAGACCAGATGCTCTGCGTTGTTGTGGGTGTCCACTTCTTCCTTGCGAGCCTTATCCTCGGCAGCGAACTGCTCTGCTTCCTTCACAGCCTTGTCGATATCCTCCTGGGACAGGTTGGTGGAAGCGGTGATGGAGATCTGCTGCTCCTTGCCGGTGCCCAAGTCCTTAGCGGAGACCTTTACGATACCGTTTGCGTCAATGTCGAAGGTAACTTCGATCTGGGGAACACCACGGGGTGCGGGGGCAATGCCGCCCAGCTGGAAGTTGCCCAAGGTCTTATTGTAGGCAGCCATCTCACGCTCGCCCTGCAGCACATGGACGTCAACAGAAGTCTGATTGTCAGCAGCGGTGGAGAAAATCTGGCTCTTACGGGTGGGGATGGTGGTGTTACGGTCGATCAGACGGGTGAACACGCCGCCCATGGTCTCAATACCCAGAGACAGGGGGGTAACGTCCAGCAGAACCACGTCCTTCACGTCGCCGGTGAGCACGCCGCCCTGAATGGCTGCGCCAACCGCTACGCACTCGTCGGGGTTGATGCCCTTGAAGCCCTCGTTGCCGGTAATGCCCTTAACTGCTTCCTGCACCGCAGGGATACGGGTAGAGCCGCCAACCAGCAGAACCTTGTTCAGATCGCTTGCCTTCAGACCGGCATCGCTCATAGCCTGACGGACAGGCTTCATGGTGCGCTCCACCAGATCAGCGGTCAGTTCGTTGAACTTGGCGCGGGTGATGGTCACATCCAGGTGCTTGGGGCCGGTGGCATCAGCGGTGATATAGGGCAGGTTGACAGCGGTGGAAGTCATGCCGCTGAGCTCAATCTTTGCCTTCTCGGCTGCTTCCTTCAAACGCTGCATGGCAACCCGGTCATTCTTCAGATCGATGCCCTCTGCCTTCT
>JAZRQK010000034.1:0-20632 GCA_045649665.1 Faecousia sp.
CTGACGTGGACAAGGAGCTGGCTGTTCAGGTTGCTATGATGGACAACGATCCCAAGATGGCAAGCAAGCCCGCTGCTGTTAAGGAGAAGATCGCTGCCGGTAAGATCAACGCATTCTTCAAGGAGCGTTGCCTGCTGCAGCCGGACTTCGTCCGCAGCGACCTCTATAAGGGCGACGTGGAAGGCTACATCGCTGACGCTGCCAAGAAGCTGGGCGGCTCTGTGAAGTTCGTCAATGCAATTCACTACATCAAGGGTGAGGGCATTGAGAAGAAGGAAGACAACTTCGCTGAGGAAGTTGCTGCACAGATTGCCAACGCTGGTAAGTAATTTGCAAAAAATCGCCCCGACCAATTCGGTCGGGGCAATTTTTATTGCGCTATGGTTTCATTCAAAAGCTGCAGGGTATCCGCAAACCGATCTGTAAGCTCGGGACAGCCAAATACGCCGATAATGTATTTCTGTCTGTCAAATTCAAAAGATGACAGCAAGCAGCTGCCTGCAGAGGAGGTCTGACCGGTTTTCAATCCGGTGGCATAGGGGCAATAATACTTGGATTCCGGCACGATCAGCTGATTTGTGTTCTCCCATAATCTCTCTGCGCCGCCCAGCGTCACAGTTTCACTGGCAACTGCCGTATATTTCATTACCGCTGGGTTCTCCATCGCCAGTTTTCCAATGGTTACCAGATCTTTGCAGGTGGTATAGTGGTCAGAATCGTGATAGCCGTCGGGATTGGTGAAATGGGTGCCGGTCATGCCTTGTTCCTTTGCTTGCGCATTCATTTCATTCACGAATTTTTGCAGTGCCCGGGATGCGTACAAGTCTTCATCTTCTGCCAAAATCCGCCCGACTTCCACCGCTAAAATACGGGCGGCATCGTTGCCGCTGGGCAACAGCATGGCTTCGATAAGCTGTTCCACCGTCAGCTGATCACCTCTGGCGATTCCTGCTATGGAAGATCCCTCTCCCACCAAATCAAGGGCATCTCCGGCGGTCAGCACGGTATCCGGTTGCAAATATTGCAGCGCCACATATGCAGTAAATAACTTGGTAACGCTGGCGGGATATACTTTCTCGTCTTCGTCGCCGGAAAGATAGATAAATTCTCCCTTTCTGCAATCATAAACAAACGCCTGCCGGGCAGTCAGCTCTCTGTCCTCCGGGAATGTCATCCATGTGATTTCCGGAAAAACAATTTCAATGACCGGCGGCTGCATAGTAGCTTCCGAAACCGTTTCAGGTACTGTTGCTTCAGTCGTTGGTGTCTGCGTTGTAGTTTCTATTTGATCGGACAACGCCGGCTCTGCCGGTGCTACCGGTCCAAAACAGATCGCCACCGCTGCCGCTAACACCACTGCCAGCACAACGATCTCGATCATCATCCATTTTTTCAAGGTGGTTTCCTCTTTTCTGCATTTTTATCCATTATAACCCCTTGCCGGCAAAATGGAAAGTACTTTTTTCCGTTTCCATACATTGACACTGCCGAAAAAAGCCGATATACTTTATTTATATAAGGAGGGATGGTCATGAATCAGGATCTGCAGACTGCAAAAGCGCTGCTGAAGCAGGAAAACTACACCTGCGTGCTTTGCAGGGGCGACGATCTGTTTTCCAGCCTCCACCGGGGTGTGAAGCCGCTGCTGGACTTATTGGACAGCGGTAATGATCTGTCCGGTTTTTCCGCCGCCGATAAAGTGGTAGGCAGAGCCACCGCCTTTTTGTACTGCCTGCTGGGTGTTTCAGCCGTCCATGCCTGCGTGATTAGTGACGGCGGCGCAGCCGTTCTGAAAGAGCACGGCATCGCCTTTACCTGTGACCAACAGGTGCCCGGCATCCGCAACCGGGACAACACCGGCCCTTGCCCTATGGAGCATGCCACCCAGGATATTACCGACCCCAGCCGGGCGCTGACGGCGATCCGGGAAACACTGGCGGCGCTGCAGCGTTGACATTTCCGAAAAATCCGGTTATAATCCACTTAATAAAACAAGACAGTTCGTAACCATCCTGTCTATAAATAAAACTAGGGAAAGGATGGGCATTTTATGCCCATTTTTATTTTGCTATGAACAAGAAAACTCGTTTTATCACCCATTCCGCTTTGCTGGCGGCGCTGTATGTGGCGCTGACCTATCTGCAGAATTTTCTGCTCCCCGGCTCTACTACCTGGGCAATTCAGTTCCGGGCATCGGAGGCACTGTGCGTGCTGGCGTTGTTTACCCCGGCGGCGATCCCCGGCCTGAGTATCGGCTGCCTGTTGTTTAATATCAGTTATTCCGCCGCGCTGCCGCTGGATTTTCTGGTAGGCACTGCTGCCAGCTTTTTTAGCGTTGGCTGTATGTACCTGCTGCGCCGGGTGCGGGTGGGCAATTACCCCCTGCTTGCCATGCTGATGCCGGCGCTGTTTAATGCCATACTGGTAGGCTGGGAGCTTTCCGTCTATATCGGCGGCGGTTTTTGGCTCAATGCTCTATATGTGGCCATCGGTGAAGCAGCTGTTCTGCTGACTCTGGGCAGCGCACTGTTTTACGGCATTACCTCCCGTCATCTGGAACAGCGGCTATTTAATTGATAAAGACCGCTTATTGTGGTAAAATAGCAAAAAGGATGTGATTGATATGCTGGATTTCCAACCCTTGAACCTTGCGCAAAAAGACCTGTTTTCTCAATATCTGCAAACCGGCGGTGAGCGTGGCTGTGAATACAGCTTTGTCAATCTGTACCTCTGGGGACGGCAAAAAGCAGCCATTGTGTCAGATAATCTGGTGTTTTTCTCCCAGTTTAACCGAAAAAGCGTGTACTTGTATCCCGTGGGTCAAGGCGATAAAAAGGCGGCGCTGGATGCCATCGTGGAAGACGCCGCCCAGCGTGGCATTCCCTGCCGGCTGGTGGGTCTGACCCACGATGACTGCGCGCAGTTGGAAGCCCTGTTTCCCGGACGGCTGCGCTATCATTTTGACCGAGATTCCTTTGATTACGTCTATGATATCCACGACCTTGCAGACCTGAAGGGCAAGAAATTCCAGCGCAAACGCAACCACCTGAACCGATTCCGTACGCTCTACCCGGAGCACACGTTAGAACCCATCACACCGGAAAATCTGCCGGAGGCGGAGGCGCTGGTACAGCTGTGGTATCAGCTGCGGCAAACCCAAGACCCCCACGCTGACTTTCACATGGAGCAGGCCGCCTTGTCCAAGGCTCTTCGGCAATTTGAAGCGCTGGGAATGGAGGGCATGCTGCTGCGTACCCGGGACGGTGTGGTGGCTATGACCATCGGCTCCCGGCTGAATAGCAACACCTTTGATGTGCATTTTGAAAAAGCGTTGGATATTGCCGACGGCGCTTATGCGGCGATCAACTACGGTTTTGCCAACTATTTGCGGTCAAAATATCCCCACATCGCCTACCTGAACCGGGAGGATGATCTGGGCATTGAGGGTCTGCGAAAAGCCAAGCTCAGCTATAACCCCCACCACATGGTGGAAAAACACTGGGCGCACCTGCTGGAGGACGGCTATGATTATTGATTTTCCCCACGATACGCAACCGCTGAAATCGCTGTGGAAGCAAGCATTTGGCGATACCGACGCCTTTATCGACGGCTTTTTTCAAACCGGTTTTGCGCCCCGCCGCTGCCGATGCGTATATGCCGGCGATCAACCGGTTTCCGTGCTTTATTGGTTTGATTGTCTGTGGCAGGGAAAACCCGTCGCCTATCTGTATGCCATCGCCACAGACAAGCAATTCCGGGGACAAGGTCTGTTCCGGGAATTGCTGCAAAACACCCACGAACATTTATCCGCCGGCGGTTATGTGGGTGCAGTGTTAGTGCCTGCTGAGGCAGAACTGTTTGCCATGTATGAAAAACTGGGTTACCGGGCGATCCCCGGCATGACAAAAACCACGGTGTTTGCCCAAGAATCTACCGTTTCACTGCACAAGCTTTCCCCGGAGGAATACCTGCAAAAACATATCTCCGGCATACCGGAGAACGGCATCCGCCATCAGCTGGCGGCTCTGAAATTTGCAGATACCTACACCGATTTTTACGCAACTCAAAACTGCCACTTCTGCGCCGGAAAAGAGCAGGAGACCTTATATTTCCAAGAGTATTGCGGCGACACCGCTCTACTGCCCGGTTTGATTTGGGAATTGGGGGCAGAAAAGGGCATCGTACCCCTGCCCGGCGACGCACCGTTTGCCCTATATCACAGTCTTGACGGCAGTAACGACCTGCCTGCGTATTTTACCATGGCGCTGGATTAAGCGCCGTGGTAATTTTTTTGTAAATTTTTGATTGCGGGGTAGAAGTGAGGGATGTTTTGTGCTATACTGTAAAATAAGTATAGCTATCAACAAACAGAGGTAGAATTATGTTGGAACTTTTAGCCCCGGCAGGATCTATGGAAGCCTTGCGGGCAGCAGTGCAAAATGGTGCAAACGCTGTCTATTTGGGCTGCGGTCAATTCAATGCCCGTCAGAGCGCAAAGAACTTTACCCCCCAGACCCTTGCTGAAGCAGTTAAATATTGCCATATCCGGGGCGTAGATGTCCATTTGACACTGAACACCCTGGTTTCCGACCGGGAGACTCCGGAGGTCATTGAACTGATCCGCCATGCGGCAAAGTGCGGTGTGGATGCCTTTATCGTGCAGGATCTGGGTGTGATCCAGCTGTGCAAGCAGATTGCACCCCATATCCCCCTGCACGGCTCTACCCAAATGACTGTCCACAATCTGCCGGGCGTGCAGCTTTGCGCCGGTTGGGGTCTGCAGCGGGTGGTGCTCAGCCGGGAACTGAGCCGGGAGGAGATTCGCTATATTTGTCAGAACTCCCCCATTGAAATCGAAATTTTCGCCCACGGCGCACTGTGCATGGGTTACTCCGGTCAGTGCTATCTGTCCTCCGCCATCGGCGGTCGTTCCGGCAACCGGGGTCGCTGCGCCCAGCCCTGCCGTCAAAGCTACGGTCATGGCCGCTGGCAGGATAAGTATCCCCTGAGTCTGAAGGATAACTGTCTGGTCCACCGTCTGTCTGAAATTCAGGACATGGGTGTGGCGTCCATCAAGCTGGAAGGCCGGATGAAGCGTGCGGAATATGTGGCTGCTGTCACCGGTGTATATCGACAGGCTCTGGATACCGGTCATGTGACCCGGGAGATGATGGAGCTTTTGTATGCCGCTTTTAACCGGCAAGGTTTTACCGACGGTTATTATGCCGGCAAAACCGGTCAGGATATGTTCGGCATCCGTGTGGATACCGACGAGGACACCAAATTGTTCAAGCAGCTCCGTCAAACCTACGAGAGCGTGGAAAACGGACTTGTCCCCGTGCGCTTTGATGTCAGGATCACCCCCACCCGTACCCGTCTGACCGTTACGGATAATGATGGCACTTCCTGCACTTTGGAAGGCGCTGCCCCGGAGCAGGCACGGGTCATGGAGCTTTCCTATGACGAATTGGAGCAGCGGCTGAAAAAGACCGGCGGCACACCCTATTATGTAACAGAGGTCACCGCTGACATCGCCTCCGGTGTAACCTTGTCCGCCGCCACCATCAACTCTCTGCGCCGGGATGCGCTGAATATGCTCACCGCCCTGCGGGCGCGGACTGAGCAGCCCCGTTTGGGTCGCCCCCGGAATATCGCACATTTTTCCGGCAGCCGGTATCATCCGGGACTGACCATTCAGGTCACTACCCGGGAACAGATCACCGCAAAGCTGCTGAAAATGCAGCCGGCAGTGCTGTATGTTCCCATCCACATCCTGACAGAGGATATCGCTTTCTGCCGGGAGCTGGCAAAACGCGCCCATGTGTGCGCCGTTCTGCCCCGGATCGTACATGACCCGGAACTGCCCAAACTGCGGCAGGATATGATGCTTGTCCGCAGCGCCGGTGTGGAGGAAGTCCTCATTGGAAATCTGGGTCTGCTGCTGCCGGCCAACGATTGTCACATGGGTGTGCGTGGCGACTTCTCCCTGAATCTGTACAGCTCCGCTGCGGTCAATGCCGCCCGGGAGCTGGAAATGCTGTCTGCCACATTGAGTTTTGAAATGACCCTGCCCCAGATCCGGGACGTGAGCAAGGCTGTGCCTTGCGAGCTGCTGGTTTATGGCAGACTGCCTCTGATGGTCACAGAAAACTGTCTGATCAGCGGTCGCACCGGCAGCTGTACCTGCCATCTGGGCAACACCAAGCTGACGGATAAAACCGGCGCAGATTTCCCGGTGATCAAAGATGGTAACACCTGCCGCAGCGTTCTGCTCAATGGTAAAAAGCTGAACTGGCTGGATCGGCAAGGCGACTTGTCCCGGCTGGGTCTGTGGGCAACACGGTTGTATTTCACCACCGAGAACCCCAAGGAAGTGGATCAGATCCTTATGAACTTCCGCAACCCCACCCCCTTCGACCCCGGTACATCCACCAGAGGTCTTTACCTGCGTGGTCTGGAATAATCCACAACACTGAAAGGTGCCTGCTATGAACCTCATTCTTGCTTCCCAATCTCCCCGGCGGAAGGAATTGCTGGGACTTTTAAATATTCCCTTTTCCATCCGGGTGGCGGACATTGACGAGACCATGGAAGCCGGCGGCGACGTTGCGCAGCAAGTAGCGCTGTTGAGCCGCCGAAAGGCAGAGGCCATTGACCGCCAGGCGGACGATGTGGTGATTGCCGCCGATACCATTGTGGTAATAGACGGCAAGATCCTGGGCAAACCCAAGGATGACGCAGATGCCAGACAAATGCTCCACTCCCTCTCCGGCAGAGCCCATCAGGTCATGACCGGACTGACGGTGTTGGGAAATGGAAAATGCATCAGCCACACTGAGATCACCGATGTAATTTTCCGGGAACTGACAACCCAGGAGATCGATGATTATGTGAAAACCGGCGAATGTAACGACAAAGCCGGTAGTTATGGCATACAAGGCGGCGCAGCGCCCTTTGTGCAGTCTATCTGCGGCGACTATTATAACGTTGTCGGCTTGCCGGTCTGCCGGTTAAGCCAGCTCCTCAAACAGTTTATGGAGGAAACACTATGAAACACTTTTTCTCTCCCCGGGTACGGATCGTTTTGCTGATCGCCGTACTGCTGGCGGTAGTCCTGACGGTGGTGGGCAACCTGACCGATTTAAGCCTGCCCAACATGGTGGTCAAGGGTGTTCTCACCCCCATTCGCACCGGCGCAAGCAAACTCACCGACCAGGCAGAGCAGCTTTACAATTATATGTTCGGCTACGAATCTCTGGAAGCGGAGAACGCTGCCCTGAAGGAACAGCTTTCCCAGCTGCAGGAGGACGCCCGTGTGGCAGACTCCGTGGCCCGTGAAAACGATCGGCTGCGTGCGCTGTTGGAGCTGACCCAGGCTCGGGAGGATTTTAAGCTGGTAGACGGCTATATTATTTCCAGAAGCTCTCAGGAATGGTCCAGCAACTTCACCATCAACAAAGGCACATCCTCCGGTATTGCCGAGGGCATGTGCGCCATTACCGCCAACGGCGAGGTGGTTGGTCTTGTCAGCGAGGCAGGCGCTAACTATGCCGTTGTGAAAACCGTTCTGGACTCCTCTTTGGAAATCAGTGCCACCATCGCATCCTCCGGTTATAACGGCATGGTGCAGGGTGGTTATGCAACCGGTTTGGAAGGCTTGCTCCGTATGGACTATCTGCCCTCCTCCGCCGTTATCCGCAACCACGACCAGGTTGTCAGCTCCGGCTCTACTGTCTATCCCCGGAATCTGATCATCGGTCACGTGGTAGATGCCGGTTTTGACGATACCGGTGTTGCCAAGTATGCGCTTTTGGAGCCTGCGGTGAACGTAGGCAGTCTGGAACAAGTTTTTATTATTACCGAATATGAAGTAGGATAAGTATGGCAAAAAAAGACGAATTCAAACCGGATAAACCCCGGTCAGGTCTGTTGGACAAACTGATTCTGACCCGGCTGCAGCAACGCAGTGTGCTGCGGTGGGGTTTGTACGCTCTTTTTTTGGTGGTACTGAGTATTTTGCAGGATGTGCTGTTGTGCCGCTTCCGGATATTCGGCGCTACCACAGAGCTCGTCCCTTGCGGTATTTTCCTGATCTGTCTGGCAGAAGGACTGGAAAAGGGCAGTATTTTCTGCCTGATCGCCTCTTGTGTCTATCTGTTTTCCGGTACTGCCGCCGGCAATTATGTGATCGTGTTTATTACCGCTTTATCCGTTGGCGTCACTTGGTTCCGGCAGAGCTATCTGCAAAAAGGCTTCCCCGCCACTATGTTGTGCGTGGGAATCGCCATGCCGGTATATATGCTGGCGACCTTCTTCTTTGGACTGTTCTTTGGACAGACCACCTTTGGTCGCATCGGCACCCATTTTCTCACTGCGATCATGACCCTGATCCTTTCCCCAGTGATGTATCTGATCGTCAATGCCATTCACGCCATCGGAGGTGACGCATGGAAAGAATAACTCGTTTTCGGGCACAGCTTATGGTCATTTTCTTTGCTGTGGTCTTGCTGTTCTTTGCATTTAAGCTGTATGATCTGCAGATCATTCAGACCGGTGGCAGTACGGATAACACCACGATCTTTACCACCTATACCCGCGTGAAAGCCGCCCGGGGCGATATTTTGGACACCAACGGTAACGTGTTGGTTCGTAACCGTGCCAGTTACGACTTGGTTATGAACCACTATGTTATGTTAACCGCCGACGGTACGAACACTTACTTATACCGTTTGGTAGAGCGGTGTCAGGAAGTAGGTATTACCTACACCGAGCATTTCCCCATTTCCCAGGAGCGTCCCTTTGTCTATACCCTGAAAGACTTCAATCCCTCCTGGCAAAATTATTTCCAGATCTATCTGAACGGTCTGGATCTGGACTCGGATATCACTGCTCCGCTGTTGGTGAAGCGGCTGCGTGAGCATTATAAGATCCCGGCAGAATGGTCGGAGGAAATGGCACGATGTGTCATCGGTCTGCGTTACGAAATGGATCTGCGTGGCTGCGTGGGCAGCCTGCCGAACTACATTTTCCTCGCCGACGTCAGTGACGAGGATCTGTCTGCCATCGTGGAACTCAACATTCCGGGTCTGATGGTGGAAGCCTCCACCGTCCGGGAATACAGTTCCAAATATGCCGCCCACATTCTGGGCTTTGTAGGCCCTATGAACGCAGAGCAATGGGAGACCTACAAGGACGACCCGGACTACGCTATGGACTCAGAGATCGGTCAGGCCGGCTTCGAGCAAGCATTTGAGCAGTATCTCCACGGTGTAGACGGTATGCGTGTGGACGAAGTTACCACCGACGGCACCTTGGTTCGCTCCTACTATCTGGAAGAACCGAAAGCCGGCTCTAACGTGGAAGTTGCCATCGACATCAGTCTCCAGCGTGCGGCAGAGGACGGTCTGGAACGGGTGTTGGAAGGACTGCGAAACGCACCCTTGGAAGAGGACGGCGACGAGCCTGACGGCAAGGATGCAGAGGGCGGCGCTGTGGTAGCTATGGATGTAAAGACCGGTCAGGTGCTGGTCTGCGCCAGCTATCCCACCTATGACCCTGCTACCTACTTTGAAAATTACACAGAAATTCTGGAAGCAGATTTCAACCCGCTGTACAACCGGGCGCTGCTTGGCACTTATCCTCCGGGCTCTACCTACAAGATGAGCATGGTGGTGGCCAGTATCAATTCCGGAATCATCAGCTCCACCACAGAGATCTATGACCGAGGCACTTATACCAAATATGAATCCTCCGGCTTTGCTCCCAAGTGTTTGTACCTGACCAACTACGGCATGCTGCACCAAAATCTGACTGCCGCAGAAGCGCTGCAGGTGTCTTGTAACTACTTCTTTTATGACTTGGGCGACCGGATCGGTCTGAGCGCTATGGACGATACTGCCAAGGCGCTGGGTCTGGGCGAGCCTACTGGTATTGAATTGGCGGAAAACACCGGTCACCGTGCCAACGCAGAAACCAAAAAACTTCTGTACTCCGGCGACAATGCCAGCTGGTATCAGGCTGACCAGATCACCGCCGCCATCGGTCAAAGCGATAACCGCTTTACCCCCATGCAGCTTTGCTCCTATGCCGCCACTTTGGCTAACCGGGGTACACGGTATAAGGCTACCTTCCTGAATCGAGTGGTGTCCGCTGACTATCGGGATCTGTTGGCGCAGAGTGAAAAAACAGTGCTGAGCACCTTGGACATCTCCGATGATGCCTACCTTGCTTACTCCACCGGTATGCAGCTGGTTACCAGCCGCACCAGCGACTGGACAGGCACGGCTTACTCCACTTTCAAGGACTACCCCATTGCCGTAGCAGCAAAGACCGGCACGGCAGAAACCGGTATTCGTGGCACTTCCGATAACGGCGCATTTATCTGTTATGCGCCGGCAGACGATCCCCAGATCGCAATTGCCGTGTACGGCGAGAAAGCCGGTCACGGTAGTTCCCTGGCAGAGATCGCCCGGGATATTCTGGATATTTACTTCGAAGTTGGCGAGGTTGGCGATGTGCCCACCTACGAAAACCAGGTAAGTTAACAAAAACCGCACATGCTATCGCATGTGCGGTTCTTTTATTTCTCCCGGATAAACATGGGGGTCATTTTTGGCTTGTTGAAAAACTCAATAAACCGGTCACATTTGACTAAGAATGCATAATACACATTATAGCCGCAGCCGTACATGGACTCGGTGTTACCCATGCCCTTTGCCAGGATCACATCCGCTTCCCGGATGGCATCCTGGGCTTCCCGGCTGCAATAAGAAATGGCTGTGCCGCCGATGGCAACGCCGCTGTCCATCACCGGGAATGTAATTCCCACTGCCTTGGCATCTGCACGGGTAGCGTCGTTGGCAATCACACCGCCCCGGACCATAAAGGTAATCTGCAGCTGGGGGTAGGCTTTTGCCAGCTCCTCTGCCAGCACCCGATCAAAACCGATCTCGCCGGCATTGTCTGTAATATACAAAAACTTTCCGCCTTTTTCCAAATCAGCGCAGAAAGCGCCATAAACTTCTTTGTCCAGATCGATCTGCTTTGCCTGATCCAGCATTTTGTCCAAATCGTCAAAACTGACCTGCCCCGCCAAAGCGGAAAAATCCAAATAATTTCCCAGCACCGCATACTGCAGTCCGGCATAAATGGGATCATCTGATACTTGTACCCGACTGCGAATACTTTCCAGCCGTTCCAACACAAATTGATTGGACAGCTCTTTTTCTGTTTTGAACCGATCCGGGTCGATGCCGAAATACTTGTATATTTCTGCATCTACCAAACCGCCCAGAAGCGCCGAATCCATGTCCGCCGGGGACTGGGCATACATCTGCATAATCTTTTTGCCCAGCTCGGTGGCTTCCGCCTCTGTACCTAATTGACTGATCTGCGCCAGCCGCTTTCCCATAAAGCAGCCTACGCAAGTATTATTCATTGGTATGCTCATATTATTCTCCCAACAGCTGCCACAAGTCAGAGAACTTGTCTGCCTTTGCGTCGTAGCTTTCCGGCTGTCCAAAGCCGAAACTCGTCCAGATAAAGGGGATATTTGCCTCCCGGCAAGCTTCCAGATCCCCTTGGGTATCGCCCACATACACAGCGCTTTCGATCTGATGCTGCGCCATCAGCTGCAGGATCGTCTGACCTTTGCTTGCGCCGGTATCGCCAAAGGAAAGATAGCCGTCGATCAGATCCGACAGTTCCAGCTTCTTTGCCGCCAGCTGGGGATAACCTTTCTGTCCGTTGCTGACAATAAAAAGCCGATGGTTTTTGGACAGCGCCTCCATGGTCTGCCGAAGCTGGGGGTATCCCATTTCCGTGCCGGCATACTTTTCCAAAAACGCATCCATTTTCACAATGCATCGATCCATCAGCGCATAACGCTCCGGCGCAGGAATATCCGTAAACAGTCCGTCCGCCAGCAGGGTCATGGTCTTACCGAATAACGGGCGCAGCTGCTCTGCCGTCACGCCTGCCGGAAGTCCCTCCTGGGTCAGCTGGGCATTATATGCCTGCGCCAGCAAGGCACGGGAATCCCACAGCGTACCGTCTACATCAAAAATGATACTTTCAAATTGCATGTTATTTCTCCAGAAGCTCTGTGCATAAAGTGATCAGCCGGGCATCAGCGGCACTGTTTTCCAGCTGCACTTCACCTGCGCCGTCAGACAGCAGACCGGCTTGACTTAACCGGCGCATGGTCTCCCGGGCAGTTCCCTCGCCGCCATCCAGAATAGCGGTATTTTCTCCCAACAATTTGCCGATGGCCTTGGAGGCAAAGGGGTAGTGGGTGCAACCCAGCACCACCGCATCCAGCTTGCCTGCGTAGGGCGCCAGCACCGGCTGCAGCAGCTGCTCCACCTCAGGGCTTTCCTGCTTGCCTGCCTCCACCAGTTCCACCAGCGCAGGCACGGGGATCAGGCTGACTTCCACACCGGGAAACCGCTCCAGCTGTTGGGAAAATTTCTCCTCCCGGAGCGTCACCGGGGTCGCCATCACGCCGATTTTACCGCCGGGAAACTGATCCACCGCCATCTTCAGCGCCGGCTCAATACCCACGATAATCGTATCCGGATAGGCTGCACGCAATTCGTTAATAGCAGCAGCCGTGGCAGTATTACAAGCCACCACCAGCGCTTTCACTCCACGGCTCATCAGCATTTCTGCCGCTGCCATGGTCAGCGTCCGAACTTCCTCTGTGGTGCGCTTGCCGTAGGGCGCATTGGCAGAGTCGCCGAAATAGAGATAGCGCTCATTGGGCATCAATTTTACAAGTTCCCGTAAAACACTGATGCCGCCCACACCGGAATCAAATACCGCAATATATTCATTTTTGGTGTGCATAGGCTCACCGCCTTTGGTTTCTTTTTCATTATTGTAGCAAAAAAGTGCCCGGCAAGCAAGCCTGCCGGGCATAAATTTTACTTTGTGCCGAAAATACGGTCGCCTGCATCGCCCAAGCCGGGAACAATGTAGGCATGCTCGTTAAGCTTTTCGTCCAGAGCGGCCAGGTAAATGTCCACATCCGGGTGGGCATCCTGCACGGTCTTAACACCCTCGGGAGCGCCGATAATGTTCATCATAATGATGTTCTGACAGCCACGCTGCTTCAGAAAATCGATAGCTGCCACAGCGCTTCCGCCGGTGGCCAGCATGGGGTCTACCACAAACACCTGACGGTTGCCGATGTCCTCCGGCAGCTTGCAGTAATATTCCACAGGCATGTGGGTCTCCGGATCGCGGTACAGGCCGATATGACCGATCTTTGCAGAGGGGATCAGGTCGACCATCGCATCTACCATGCCCAAACCTGCACGCAGAATGGGAATGATCGCCAACTTCTTGCCAGCCAGACGGCGGCACTTTGCCACGGCCACCGGGGTCTGTACGTCCACTTCCTTGGTAGGCAGATTGCGGGTTGCCTCGTAGCACATCAGACCGGAAATCTCACTGATCAGCTCACGAAATTCCTTAACGCTGGTGTTCTTGCTTCGCAGAATTGCCAGCTTATGCTGGATCAGCGGATGGTCAAGCACATGTACCTTGCTCATATCTCTATCTCCTTTATTTTTGCTCCCGGGCAAGCCGTTCCCGCTCTGCCTGGGATAGTCTTAAATAGTTAGGCTGCAAAGCAGCGGCATCGCCGCTGTCGCCGTTGCAGATCGCCTTCCAGGCAGCCAGACCAACACCGCAGGCACGCTGATGCATACGATGTTCCTCCGGCAGCACCAGGCCCGGCACTGCATCTTTAAGGGTATTATAGCACAAAATACTGCCGTCGCCAACCAAAAATACGGATTCTGACAAATTTTTTATTTCGGTTTCCAGCTCCGCAAGGCTGATGGCACGATCCGGGCAAAGGCGCTCCATCACACCATCTCTCACCCGGAACAGCGCATTATATACCTGCTGCCGTCGGGCATCCATCACCGGTAGTACATAGCCGTTCTTTACACCCAGCTGCAGCGCCATGGCTTCCAGAGTGGATACACCGTAGCAGGGAATTTGTGCGCCCCAGGCATAACCCTTGGCCGCCGCAACGCCGATACGGATACCGGTAAAGCTACCCGGGCCTGCCGCCACCGCCACCGCCTGCACATCTGCCGGAGTATAGCCGCAGGTTTTCAGCAGCTGCTCCGCCATAGGCATCACGGTTTGAGAATGGGTCAAGCCCGTATTGCTGTAGTTCTCACCCAGCAGCTTATCCTCATGCAAAAGCGCCACAGAGCCGGCTTTCGCCGAGGTCTCAAAGGCTAATATCAACATTTTCTATATCTCCTTCCAGGGTAATGCGCCGGGTGTCGCCGTCCAGCTTTTCGATCCGGACAGTCACCGCACCTTCCATCGCATCGGCCACATTCTCGCTCCATTCCACAGCGCAAACGCCGCCCCGCTCCAGATAGTCATCCCAGCCAATATCCCACAGTTCCTCGGCAGAGCCTAACCGGTACATATCAAAATGAAACAGCGGCAGCCGTCCATCCAGGTACTCATTGACAACGGTATAGGTAGGACTGGTCACCGGGTCTTTTATCCCTAAACCCCGGGCGATGCCCCGGGTAAAGGCGGTTTTTCCTGCGCCCAGATCGCCTTGAAATGCCAGCACCGTTCCGGCGGTCAGCTTTGCTGCCAACGCTGCGCCCAGCGCTTCGGTTTCCTGTGGCGATTTTGTAATACATGTGTTAGTCATAAACAATCCAATCCTTGTACGCAGAATTACTGCGCATTTTTCAGCTTCTCTGCCTGATCTGCCGTGGCAAGGGCATCGATAATCTCGTCGATACCGCCGTCCATGATCTGATCGATCTTATAAAGCGTTAAGCCGATCCGGTGATCGGTAACTCTGCCCTGGGGAAAATTGTAGGTGCGGATACGCTCGTTACGCATACCCGTGCCCACCTGGCTGCGGCGCATGCCGGTGACTTGGGATTCCAGCTTTTCCTGCTCGATCTCATAGAGCTTGCTTGCCAGCATCCGCATACATTTCTCCCTGTTCTGCAGCTGGCTGCGCTCCTCCTGACATGCCACCACGATGCCCGTAGGCTTGTGGATCAGCCGCACGGCAGAGCTGGTCTTATTAACATGCTGACCGCCGGCGCCGGATGCCCGATAGACCTGCATCTCAATATCTGCAGGATCAATTTTTACATCCACTTCCTCCATCTCCGGAAGCACTGCCACCGTTGCCGTGGAGGTATGCACTCTGCCGCCGGACTCGGTCTCCGGTACACGCTGAACACGGTGGACACCGGATTCATACTTCAGCCGGGAATAAGCGCCCCGTCCGTTGACGATAAAATCCGCCTCTTTTACACCGCCCAGCTCGGTATCGTTATAGTTCATCAGCTCAATGCTCCAACCCTTTTGGGCGGCATACATGGAGTACATACGGAACAAGCTGTGGGCAAACAAGGCGCTTTCCTCGCCGCCAACACCACCCCGGATCTCCACGATCACGCTTTTTTCATCGTTGGGGTCTTTGGGCAGAAGCAGGATCTGCAGCTTTTCGTACAGTTCCTGGGTCAGCTGCTTTGCGGTCTGAAAGGTCTCCTGACAAAGCTCCTTCATTTCCGGGTCGCTCATCAGTTCCTGGGCATCCGCCATATCCTTCTGCGCCGCCAAATAATCACGGTATGTCTCCACAATAGGGGCAAGGTCATTCTGCTCACGCAAAAATGCTGCCGCCTTCTTGGGATCGTTATAAAAATCCGGCTGCTCCGACCGGGCGCAAAGCTCCTCGTACCGGTCTGCCACCGCCGCCAACTTCTCAAGCATGGAACACAACTCCTTTTGTTTATTGTACCACATTCGCAAAAAATGTAAAGCTTGACTATTCTTTCCGGGAGAGGACTGGTTTAAGCGCCGAACTTAATACTTTCTTAATACTTTTCCGCTTTTCTTGTTAACATTTTTCCTTTACATTTAATAGTGTAAAAGAGTAAATGTCAATTTTTCATTTTTCCTCTCCTTTTTTCTCGTGAAAACCGCAGGACTTGCCTGCGGTTTTTGCCATATATGCATGATCTGCCGCTTTTTGGGAAATCTATTCCAAAGAGGTGGCAGATCTTTGATTTTATCTTACTTGCGTACCATCATTTTATACACCGTGCTGATTGCCGTGATCCGGCTGATGGGCAAACGGCAGATCGGGCAGATGGAACCGTCGGAATTTGTGGTCACTATGCTGGTGGCAAATCTGGCATCCATTCCCATGCAGGATAGCGGCATCCCTCTGTTCTCCGGCTTCATCCCCATCGTTACCGTGTTGGGCGTGGAACTGGTTTTATCTCACTTGTCCCTGAAAAGTATCTGGCTGCGAAAACTGTTATGCGGCAAGCCGGTGATCCTTATCGAAAATGGCAACGTCCTGCAAAGAAATCTGCAAAAGACCCGTGTAACTTTAGACGAGCTGACCGGCCATCTGCGGGAAAAGGATGTGCTGGATCTGAGCAGTGTGCAATATGCGATTTTGGAAACCAACGGCAATCTCTCGGTTTTCCCTTACCCGAAGGAGCGACCTGCCAGCGCCAAGGACGCCGGTATTACCGCCCGAAAGCAATATTTGCCGCTGACGATTATTTCTGACGGCGTTCTCATGCCGGAAAATTTGCAAAAAGCCGGCAAGGATCCCAAATGGGTACAGCGTGTCCTAAGGGAGCGACAAGCATCTGTCCGGGACACCTGGCTTTTAACAGTTGACGGTGCAGATCACATTTTGTTTTACCGAAAGGAGCTGTGAGATTGCGACGCTTTTGGATCGGTATTATCATTCTTGCGGTCTTTCTGGTTCTTGGTCTGTGGTCTTGCTATCTGATGGACAATATGCACACCCAGATCAGCCAGGCGTTGGAGCAGGCTGCCGCAGCCGTCTTGTCCGGCGATGCGGCGCAGGGCATTACCCTGGCAAAACAGGCGCATATCCAATGGCAGGAAAACTGGCATCTGACCGCCTTTTTGGCAGACCATGCCCCCATGGACGAGATCGATGCACTGTTTGCCCAAGCGCTTTACTACGCCGATACGCACAACAACGAAAACTTTGCCGCCCTCTGCGCCAGATTGGCACGGCTGCTGGAAGCGGTGGGTGAGGCACACACGCTGAACTGGTGGAATCTCTTATAAAAAACGCACCTTGGATCATTTGACCCAAGGTGCGTTTTTTATGATTATGCCGGTGCTGTCAGGGGATTTTTCAGTGCGTAATTGGCTGCCTCTTTGATCTGCGCCCGGTAGGTTTCCGAAACTTCCACATCACTGTCGGCAGCAAGGATCGCATACTGCAGTTCTGCCGGAATCCTATCCACAGATACGTTCGCCACTTCCTCCATGCCGGAAAGATAGCCATATACCACATAAGCTGCCGCCAGTCGTCCGGCATCGCTCAGGTGGGCATAATCCCGGTACAAAACCGAATCATCCAGCTTGGCAACATCCTTCAGATACTGGATCGCTGCCGCCGTGGAGATCACACCGGAAAAACCCTGATCCTTGTCCACGATATACTTCTGCACATTCTCCGCCATCGCATTGAACATGACCTTGTCATCATTTTGGAAATTCTTGGTGTAGTAATCACACCAATTGCGGATATTGCCCGGTGCGCCTACCTCAAACAGCCAGGCTTTCTCCGGCTCATCACCCTCCGGGATCACCGGATTGGACCAGACAAAATTCCACAACAGCGCAGGATCGGTGTCTGTATTGGCCTTGATATAATCCACAATATAGGCGATGTCATCATTTGCAAAGGCAGATGCCTTGCCGGACAATGTGTTCATTTCCTGCAGGATCACCACATCCCAGGGTTCGTTACCCAAGGCATCGGCCATAGTGACTTCCATCGTCATATCCCACTGACCCTCTATGTTCTTAAAATACACGTAGTCTATAGAGTTTTCTGCGATCATCTGCTTATGCTGATTGATCTGATAATCCTCGCCCTGAAGCACACCTACCACCAGATGGCAGTTCGGCTGCTCTGCCTGAAACACTGCAGGCAGCAATTGAGCAGCATCCATAGACTGCCGGTTGCCCACAAACAAGACATACAGATCCCGACTTTCGTCTACCGCAGGGTTCTCTTTATCATTACAACCGGACAGCATGCCCAAGCAGAGCACCCCCGCCAACACAAAGGCAAAAAAGCGTTTCATTTTTGATCGCCTCCCAGTAAATCTCTGTCACAATTTTACCCTCTGGGCAGAAAATTGTCAACATCACGCTTTCGACGAAAAATAGAGTTGACGCAGGAGCGGAAAATTGCTATAATTTGAGTGTTATTTCAACAAAGGAGTACTTACTATGAAAAGAATTATTGCTTTTTCCCTGGTTTTGGTGCTGGCTTTCGGCCTGTGCGCCTGCGGCGCTGCACCTTCCACTAACGAGCCCGTAGAAACCACCACCGAGCCCACCGATCCCCACTACACCTTTGATGTGGGCTTCGAAATCACCCTGCCCGAGGGTTTCGTGGAGCAGGAGAGCCTGCTCAACGACTTCTTTGGCACCGGCGATAACGGCGCTTACGCTATCATCGCAAACAAGGACGTTAAGGCTGAGTATGAGTCTGTTGCCGCTTTTGCTGAAGCTCTGGCCAAGGCAAATAATGCCGACGAAGCCAAGCAGGACGACGAGGGCAACTACTACATCACCTACCTGAACGAAACCAACAACCAGCGTTTCTACACTGCGATCCGTGAGGGTGAGACCTACATCTACCGTGTGGCATTCTACTGCCCCGCTGACAACTGGAGCCATTATGAGGCTCTGTTCCCCCAGTGGGCAACCACCATTACCGTTTCCTAAACAACCAAAAGGGACGCCAACCGGCGTCCCTTTTCTTTCGCCAAAAAAAGCTTGCTTTCCCATTTTTGCAATGCTATAATAACCCCACCGTTGCAGGGTTCGTATATCGGTAATACAACGGCTTCCCAAGCCGTGAAGGCGGGTTCGATTCCCGTACCCTGCTCCAAAAAAGAAGTAACTTTTGTCTACCAAAAGTTACTTCTTTTTTTATCCAATCCGCAGGCTTGGTATCTCATCACGCACCAGCGTGTATATTACCTGCGGCTTGATGAGATACAACACTGCGTGTTGGTGATATACAATGCGACCCATTGATGATATACAACGGCAAGCCGTTGATTTGGAAGGAAAAAACCGGAGCAGTTTTGCTCCGGTTTTTATTATTCGCCTTGTACTCTGGCTTCGATGCGCTGCATAGCGTATGCCATAGCCTCATAGGTCGTCTGACTGACCTTGTCCAGGTAGCCGTCCTCATAGGCTTTCATCGCCTCCCGGATCCGCAGGATCCGCATAGGCGCACCCTCCTCCGCCATGGTAAATATGGGGTGATAGGTGTAGTTTGTGATCTTGGTTTTTCCGGTTTCGTGATCCTTGGTGATCTCCAGATCCAGCAAAACGGAATACTCCGTGCCTGCCTGATCCGCATCGCCAAAGAAATTGCCCAGAGAATATGCCACAAATGTGCCGCTGTCCGGGTCGAACTCCAGTTTCTGTACATAGTGGGAGTGGGTGCCGATCACCGCATCCACACCTTTTTCCTGCATCAGCTGGCAAATTTCCTGCTGGGATTGGCTCACATTGTTGTTGAACTCACTGCCCCAGTGCAGAAATGCCACGGTAACATCCGGTTTTTCCTTGGCTACAGCATCCAGAACCTTGGAGATACCCTCGGTGTCCACCTCTTGGTAGTCCGTTGCGTAGTCCTTATACAGCACATTGACACAGCCTTCGTTGCCTGCCGGCAGCGCCATGCCGTCCATGCCCTTGGTAAATGCCACAAGGGCAACTTTCACACCTTGCACATAGCGGATAGTATAACCCTTGGCAGCCTTGGCTTCCGATGCGGTCGCATAAGCGCCCAATGGCTCCATGCCCGCAAGCCGGATGCCGTCCAGCGTGGTTTTCAGACCGTCCATACCCTTATAGATCGAGTAGGAATTGGCATACTGGATATAGTCCACACCGGCATTGGCCAGCGCCAGCATCAGGTTTTGGGGTGCAGAGTGGTCTGAACCATAGGGGTCGCCGGTGAGCGTACCCTCCAGATTCACCACGGATATATCCGCATCTGCCAGCAGGTGCGCTACATCCAAAAATGCCTGGGTGTAATCCAGGCTCATGCCGCCGGCATCCACCACCTTCTGGGTAACATTCAGATCGCCTGCCGCCGCCAGATGGATCATCGTCTGATTGGCAGGTGTAGTGGTTTCTGTGATTTCGGTGCTTTGGGCGGTGGAATGAGTATTCTCCGCCGGCGCACTGCCGGTGGGTCGTGCCAGAACAAAGATCAAAATACCACACAGCACCAAAACTGCGCCTGCAACGGCAAGGCGAATCCACAGGGTGCGCTGCTTTTTCTGTTTTTGCTGCCGCTGCTGCTCCCGGGCAGCTCTGCGCCGCTTAAATTCCTCCGGGTCAAATGCCATGCCGTCACCTCCTTGCAGTTTTTTATATTCTACACCATTTGAATAATTTTGTAAACTTTTTTCTCCGGTATTGCAATTATACGCCGATACATATAAAATAAAAGAGTTAGAAGGAATCTGCGGCGTGACCGGCCGCAAAGGAGGTATTCTATGATCAAAACGCTTGCCAAAAGCGTACGCCA
>JAZRQK010000035.1:0-39231 GCA_045649665.1 Faecousia sp.
AATGATCGCGCCCATTCTGGGGATCCGGGTGGGCTGTCCGTTGCCCAGCACGTCTTCTACCGTCATGCTGGCCACCAGCGCCATAAAGGGGTCGGTTTTCCGGCTTTTGGCCTCGATCTTGGCATAGATAAAGTTTCCGGTGTCCACACCGGCTTGGCGGGAAGACCGCACCCGCTTGGTGTTGTTTACCGCCCACCGCAGTGGGGGGCAGTCGCCCCAAATGAATTGCTGTCGGTCAAAACATTCCTGGATTACCGGCTCTACCCGCATGATGTCAGAAGGCCGCACCAACTTGACCCGGCTTTTGTCGTTGGCGTCAAAGCCAATCTTTTTGAGGCTTTCCGAAACCAGCGTCCATCGGTGGTGGTCCATGGCCAGCATTTTCACGTTGTACTTGCGCATGGCCTGAGCAATGTACTGGGCGATCAGATCGGGGTGGATGCTCACATCCTGTACCACCGTCAGATGTCCGGCTTTAGCCCATTCCTTCCAGGGCGCTTTTACCCGGGGTAGGGTCTTGCTCTGAGCGCACAGCCATGCGTGGTTCACATCGAACCGCTGGCTTCCGCGCCGAAAGTGAAAATTGACCGCCGCCCAGTCGGAAAGCTCGGCATAGTCAATGCCCACTGTGCAGGTCCAGCCCTTCAGATCGGGCAGTTCTCGGTTGGTGGCAAGCACCTTTTCATAGTCGGTGACCGACACTTCGGTGAACCCTGCCCGCAGGCCCATGCGCTTGGCAAGAAAGTCGCCGTTTTCTTCCGGCCGCTCTTTCCAGTCCCGGTATTCCTTTTCGGTTTGTTTGAGCAGCGCCGGCAGGTATTGCAGACTGGGGTTTGCCATGTGCCAGTTTTCGGGAGCGTGCACCATGTCCACGCTGGGCAGGCAGCAGATAAAGGGGAGAAAACCGTTATCCGGCTCGTTTTCAAAGAGGATTCTGCGCCCCTGGGCCAGCTTGTCATCCAGCGGCCCGTCGTTGACGTGGCCGTTAGAGGTAAAGTAACCGGCTCTGGGGTTTTTTACTTTGCCCTGACCGGTGATAAAGACTTTGATGTTGTCATAGGTCTGATACTGGTGGACTTCGTTAAAGATGATCTTGCCCGACCGCATACCGTCTCGGCCTTTGGGGTTGTTGGTGCGGCCTTTCATGACGCCTTTGTTTTTCCGGCCCTGGATCAGCTCCTTGGTGTGGTAATAGTGCTTGTTCAGCTTGCTTTCCCACTTGGGGCTTTCCAGAACCTCCAGCAAATCTTTTACCGGACGGGTGGCCTGCTCTTCATCGTTGGCGCAGATGTCCACATCGTACCGGGAGCTTTCGCAGTACGGAGAAATGCTGCAGGCGCTGTCGTAAGCGATCAGACCGTCCTTGCCGGCGCCGCGAGCCACCATGCCGAACACCGTGTCCCATCGGGGCATTCCGTCGGCGGTATAGGTGCAGTCCCACAAGCCGATCAGAAACTTCTGCCAGGGAAACAGGTCAAAAGGAAAGTATTTCTGCAGTCCCATGTACTTTTCCAGCTGCACAAGGTCTACTGTCAGATCTTCGGTCTCAAAACACTTTCGAATGTGAGCTACCAGCGCGTGCTGTTCTGGGCAGGCTCTGGGGCTGTCTGATTCCACCAGCTGGATGTATTCCAGTATCTCCGGCGGAATCTTACAGCTCATCGTCCCCGTCACCGCCCTTGGCACCGTCCGACTTAAAGCCAAGCGCCGTGTAGATGTTCAGCATCTGCCGACTCACTTGGATGGAAAGGGAAGCACTGCGGTTCTCGCTCTCCCGGCCCCGGTCATCCATGACCACCAGACCCCGAGCCTTAATGTCGGCTTTCAGTTCTTGATGCAGCACCCAGAAGTCCAGATATTCGGCCACCTTGTCCCGGTAAACCTGTTCCACCATGCCTCTGGCCTGCAGATTGGATTCCAGATCTCGTTTGAGCTCAGAAAACGCCGTGGTTTTTCGCCAATCTTTCTTTTTCTCTGCCAAATCCGTTTCCTCCTTTCCGCTTTTGTCAAAATCGCCCTTCGCGCACCCGCGTTTGGCTTGTTTCGCGCGTCGTGGGCGCGATTTTTCCTGCTTCCGCGCTCCCGCGGCACCGCGCAGGCGCCAACTTTTTCCCCAGTCCTGGACCCATGCGATTAGCGCCGGCGAGATGCAAACCCGTTTTTTCAGAGGGGGGTGTTAGTCCCACCGCTCCTCTGTCACGGGCGCAGATGGCGGCGAAAACTGCCGCTGGCTTTCCGGGTGTTCCTCCTCGTGACAGCTTTTGCACAGGCTCTCCAGCTGCCGCGCCTCGCCGTCCCACACGCTCAAGGCCAGATCAGGCCGCTGCCGCAGATGCTTGATGTGGTGCACCACGCTGGCCCTGCGGTACCGGCCGCGCCGTTTGCACTTCTGACACTCCCAGCGGTCCAGCTTAAGCACCTCCAGCCGCAGGTGCCGCCACTCGGTCCAGCTGTAGAACTTGTACTCCTGGCCTTGTGCGATCAGCTGGAGCAGCTGCCGCAGCTTCACGGTCGTGATCGCCATGTGAAAACAAAAAAAGCCCGACCCCACAACGTCATGGGATCGGGCTCTCAGGCTCCTGGCTATCACCTCAAGGCAAACAAAAAGCCCGACCGCCGCCACGTTGTGACGGTGTCAGGCTCAGGCTCTAAGGCTCAGGCTCACGCCTCTGGGTAAGATCTCCACCAGCTCGGCAGAGAACCCTTCGGCAATATTCACGATAGAATCGGCGCCGCATTTCCGGCAGTGTGCCAGGAAATTGTGGGCCGTTGATGTTTTTAAAAAAGGCTGGATTTTTTTCGCTCTGCAGTTGGGACAGATCAACCATCCATCCACTGTCATAAGTTTACCATTTTTCGGTGTTGTTGGCAATAGCAAAACCTCCTTTTTGTAAGGGTTTTCCCAAATAATATACACTGCCCCAAGCCTGATAAAATTAAGACCCGCCCAGGCTCACAGGCGCAGCCCTTTCGGGCAGCAGATACTTAACATAACAATATTCTCCGTATGCGTTTTGGCGTTCGCTTTGATCCAGAACCACAGCACCTTTTGGAATGGTTAAGGTAAAATTATCCGGACAGGTCGATGTTTGCACCGTTGGCCTTTTCAGACCCATAGACGGCACCCACATTCGTTCGCCCACTTTGGGTTTGCCGTGTTCCCGCGGCTCCTTGGTCAGATAAACCGCCCAGTCTTCATATCCCTTAAGGTCAATATGTTCAAAATCAATGTCGTCGCCGTTGTCATTCCACAGTGCCCGGATCTCTTCATAATCGTTTCCGGTGCTGTTCAGAATCAGATGATGGTGCCACCGCTTGTCGCCATGGTAGCCCTCAGTGCAGTAAATGTAATAGGTCGGCGCGCCTCGGATTGTCCGGCTTTCTCGCAGCTCACGGATAAACTTTTTTAATTTGGTCACCGCCTGCGCCTTGGAGTGCGGCAGACAGCTGTCCCGATAGGTCAGCGTCAGCACCAGATCCCGGGGCGTAAAGTTGGCCGCCATCTGGACCTCCAGCTTTTGCCACGATTGTTTGAGATTCATAGCTGATCGAGCTGCTGAGCTGCAGCGGGTCTTAGCCTGTCTGGCCGCCACACTGTCTGATGGCAGCGCCCTGGTATAGATCATACCGCGCACCAAACGTCCGGCTGTTTCGATCTTGCTGTACTTCATGCCGTCACCGCCGTTTGTCTTTAATTCTGCGGCGGTTGTCTTTTTGCCGGTTGGCAAAAACAGCCATAAAATCATCCTGCTGATCGTGTTCTTTTTTGCGCCGGTCAGCTTCCGCAATTTTCTGGTCACGAAAAGCAAGATAGGATTTGCAATGGCTGTGACAACCCACCTGTCGGTTTTCGCATTGATAGCATTCGTTGTGCTTGTGGGGCAGCAGATCGCTGCCGGTGTTTTTGTTGGACATAGACCTCCTTTTCCGCGGCCGGACAACGCCGGACTGCTCTTCCTACCGCAGGACACCGGGAGCGGTCCCTTTCCGCTCCCTCCTGCGGCGAGGTGATATTTATGGATGGGCCTTTTTAAGCCCTGGCAGAGCCGGCAGGAATCGAACCTGCGTTCCGGGAGTCAAAATCCCGTGCCTTTCCACTTGGCCACGGCCCCGTGTTAAGTTACTGTCAAGTCGGTTTCCTCGTTGGAGGCTCAGGCACTTCACCGAAAAGCACCGCATTGGCTTACCTTACCTATGCTATAGCCTGCTGACGGGACCACCAGGACTTACGGGGCGATATCTTGCCCTCACCGTGGTGTTTGACGCCCCTGCGCTTGCCAGCTTCGGCCTTTGGTGCCGCCGGGTGGAGTCAAACCACCCGCACCGGAAGGGGTCACCGGCGCGGACCGCCTGCGGCATATGCCCGGCAGCGCCGGGCGTAATATTAAAAATCGTAGTAATCAAACAGAAACCGTAAGCATTTAACAAGGTCGTCTTTGGCAAGACTGTTGTGCGTTTCCATTCTGGCAACTTTTTCAACAGCCAAAGTTTTCATCGGAACAGAAAAGTCGAGCTTGTCCAAATGAAACTTAATAATTTCTATTGATTTACCTAAACTTAAAGCCATAGAAGGTTCAAGCGGGTCATCTCTCATAATCGGCACTGTCAGTCCTCCGTTCACCTTTTTTGCACCAAAAGTCATCTTCAACAAAATTGTGAATGACGTGCTTATGAAATGTTCCATCTGGCAATTCGCTAAATTCAACTATGCAAAGAGGGCATTTCGTGGTTTCCCAATGCAAGCAGTCTTTACATTGCACCACCTGCATCAAATCAGTTCTCGCCATTTCAAAAGCTTCTTTTACAAGACCAATCTGCTTAAAGACCGTTAACGGATCCACAGCAGGGGCGCGGCGCACATCGGTGGAAAGCACCACACTGCACCGAAACCCGTTATCATCGTCCATGAAGCATTCTTGTTCCAGCAGTGCACTCCGGGAAATCAGATCATTGTTCATGAGTAAAACTCCTTCAGCTTGCGGATCGTGCTGCTGCCATAGGCATTCTCGGTCAGTTTAATAAACTCCCGCACCGTCATACTGGCTTCCAGATCCACCTCATGCTCTCGGGCAAACTGCTCTCGGCCCATCAGGCAGGATCCCGTCAGCTTATTGTGCCATTCAAAAAAGTCCTGATTGGGATAGGCTTTTCCGTCTTCATGGCTCTCCACAAACAAGCGGATGCGTTCTTCTTCGGGCAGCTCTTCAAACAGTTTCTCCTGCAGCGCCTCTTGGGCTTCCCGCAGTGTAGCGCCATGGGCAAACAGATTACTGCCTTTTACCACAAAGCAAGGCTCAAAAGACAAGTCTTTCTGCAAAATGCCGCACTTGGCAATGTTGCCGCGGATTTTATAGAAAACAGTCGGAATGCCGTCCACAAAGAAAATAGAGTGATGGTTGACAGACTTGATACCGTAGCCGGAGCCGGAGCCGTAGCCGTAGCCGTCGCCGTAGCCGTCGCCGTCGCCGGAGCCGGAGCCGTAGCCGGGGCCGTCGCCGTAGCCGTAGCCGTCGCCGTAGCCGTCGCCGTCGCCGGAGCCGTCGCCGTCGCCGGAGCCGGAGCCGTAGCCGGAGCCGTAGCCGGAGCCGTAGCCGGAGCCGTCAGTTTGTTGAATAAAAAGGAATTTTTGAATGTTAGTCAGCGCTTCCATTCAGACACCGCCTTAATGTTAGCCACAGCGGCATCGGTGCAGCGGATCAGCTCAATGGCATCCAACACCGTCAATTCCTCCACAGGCATGGCGATTCGACAGGACTGAGGCGCCTTTACGCCTTCCGCGGCCAGCTGCGACAGGCTGGCTGCACCGGCCCAATACCACACTCTGCGGCAGTTGGTCAGAGTGACCTCCCGGTCTTTGCGCTCCACAATCTGACCGAAAAACACGCCCGATCGGTCGCCTCGAATGATGTAATACTTTTGATGTTCCATAAGTTCCTTCCTTTCTTTTATTTTGTCCCGGTCACGCCGGGCCTGTTATCGATGTTCAAACAGCACTTGTGCGGCCTGTTCTTCATCTGTGAAAATGGTCTTGCCAAACTGGTTCACTTTCCAACGGGTATGCACTTCGGTGTCAGACCCGGACTCCACCAGCTCCACCACATCCCGCCGGGAGCCAAACAAATGGTACGAGTGCACCTTCATGGGAATTACCCGAATGCGCTTTCGATCCACCACATATACCATATCGCCCACCTTGGCAGGCAATGTTTTATTGAATCCGTACATAGGAAACCTCTTTCTGCTCCACGGGTCTGCCGGACAGAGAAACCCAAGCCGGGCGTCTCCGCCGACTCTGAAGTAAAGGAGGCTTTGGGCGTCTAAGTTTCACCGCCCGGCAGGCCCGTGGAAGCTGTTTATAATATTAATCTTCGGGGATCGGCGTCCACCCCAGACAAGGCGTGTCAATAGGCGACAGATTGGCTTGGCTGAAATAATACGTTCCGGTCAAATAATAAGCTGTACGGATAAGCCGCTTGGGAGAACCGGGCAGCTCAAACTTGCCCAGAACATTTGCCCCTTCCGGCGGTGCATCGGTTCGCCACTGGGGCTTTTCCAATGCAGATTCCACACTGAACACCATTTGTTCGGGCTTCTGGCAGGGCGTGCGGCCCAGCAGATAATCCAAGCTGACATCCAGCGTATCAGCCAGCGTGATCAAACGCTCAGCCTCTGAAAGGCGAAAACTGTACGGACTCAGCGGCGCTTCCAGATTGACACCCAGTTTCAGGCCTTCGCCCCGCTCATACTTCTCAAAATCCCGGATATAAGTGGAAGGATACTTCACATCCCAGTTTTGGAACAAAATTTCCAGGCTCACACCGGCATCCTTGCGCGCCTGCGCAAATCGGGCCCACAACATATCCTGCAGCGCTTTCTGCGGCCGTTCTTTTGCGTCCTTTTCAGCCTTGGCCTGTGCATTCTCCTGCCGTTTTTGCTCCTTGGCAGCCCGCACTTCAGACGAAAGCAGCGGACACACAAACTTGCAGGAAGTGAGCCTGTCACATCCGGAGCAGCAGGATCGGTGGCAGCTTCCGTAATAGTTATCGCCCTGGGATTCCAGATAAGCCTTTTTGTTGTCCCGATTGGTACATTCGCACCCATACAGCTGACATGAAATCTTTTCGACTTCGTCATACCGCTTGGCGTGCATCTCGATGGTCTGCGCATACAACCATCTGACCCGCCCGTTGTTGCGTTTTTTGTTAGATGCCACAATGCGCTTCTGAATCTCCTCCGGCAGCCTTGCCAGCTTCAGCGCCGCATCTTCGCTAAGATCGCCGCTCTCCCATGCCGGTTTTGCGTCTTCAATCAGATGCTCCCGAATCACTTTCAGATTGGCCAGCTTGGTGCGGCTCACCTTGCAGGCCTCTGCCACATGGTCGCGCATTCTGCCGGGGAAATCATAGCCTTCCTCCCGCAGCTGCACCAACAGTGCTTCCACCCGCTGAGCCTGCTTGCTCAGATCGGCAGAAGAGATTTTCCTGGTGTCGGAGTTTGCAAAGATCAGCTTGAGCTCCTGCAGAGCGGCAGAGCCGGAAACCTGCTCCCGGATCACCGGCACCCGGCGAAACTTGTCGTTACCATCCTGTACCAGCTTTTCCATCGCCGCTCTGCGTCGGTGTCCGGAAATGATTTTCACCCGCAGCGGATCAGCATCAGAGGTTCGCACGCGCAGCGGTTGCTGCAGACCCACCGTCTCGATGTTGGCAGCCAGCGCCTCCACAGCGGACAGCTCATAAAAATTGTTTTCGTCCCCGTCGATCAGACCGATGTCAATGTATTCGATCTGCTCCTCGGTGGTGTCAGACTCGGGCACAATGTTTTTGAGATAAGCGCCCAGTTCAAACTTATCACCCATGGACCACACCTCCGATCAGTCGTTCCGCAAGGATGCGGTACGCCCGTCCCGGTCCGCTGCGAGGGGAATAAGTGCTCAGAGGCTCCCGTTCCCAGGTCATGCCGCCCACCTTTTCGCTGGCCGGAATCATAGGATACAGCACCGGGATCTTGCTTTCTTGCAAAGCGGCCTGCGCCTTGTCCAGGATGTCGTTTTTCACAGCCATAGTCAGCAGCACGCCCAACAGCCGCAGTCTGGGGTTGACCTTCCGCATGGTCTGGATCTGTGCCAGCAAATGTGCCATGCCGGAAAGGGAAAAAGCGTCCTGCGTGCTGGGGATAATCACTTCATCCGCTGCCATCAGACCGGCGGTGCAGCTGGCCGTAAAGCCCGGCGGACAGTCGATTAAACAAAAGTCATAGGGCACATCCTCGGTCTCTGCCAACATCAGCAAAAACTCCCGCAGCGATGCAGGATACACCTGCCCGGTAGAAATGGCCGTCAGATCCAACTCCATCATGCGGGGGCTTGCCGGCACCACATCCAGCCGTTCCCGCACGTTGTTGATGCAGCAGACATACCGACCATCAATATCGGTGTGGGGATGGGTCAGAATGGTGTACAAGCTGCCGTCAATGTCAGTAGCGCCCAGAAACTCTCCCGTATTGCACTGGCTGTCGGCATCCACCACCAGCACCTTTTTGCCGGCTCTGGCCAGTTGGTCTGCCAGATTGATCACGCTGGTGGACTTTGCCACGCCGCCTTTCAGATTCAAAAAGCATATTGTTCGCATAAACGAACCCTCCTAAAAATCAAAACTTAAATGTCTCGGTAAAGATCGCCCCGGTCTGGGGATGTCTGCCACGCACGGTAAAATGCCGGTGGGCCTGGTTGACGGCGATGATCACGCCCTCGATCTTGGTAGGGTACAGCCGCCCTGCAAAGCGGAGATACTCTTGACCCTCGCAAACGTAAGGGATGAAAACATAAGGCATCCCAACTTCAGGCTTCAGAGCCGGTCGCCTCCTTCTGCGTCAATTCCTTCAGCCGGAAATGAGCCCGCACAGCGTCCCACGATCTGGCAAAGGTCAAACGCTCCGTCTGGCCAAAAATCGTAACTTCTGCCAAAGGAATCAACCTGGCCACATAATTGGCGCGGTTTCTGCTGTAGCCCTTAGACATCAGCAGTTTTACAAACCGTTTCTTTTTCATGATTCACCTCCAAAAACTCTTCCAGTGCCTCTGCCACGGCAATGTGATCGGCACGCAGCATAGGGTTTTCCATCAGCTTTGCCAGCGTCCTGTGGCGCTGGGCTTCAAACAAAAGAATCTCACGCGTTCTGTCGTTCGCTGTCAGCACCTCCTCAAAAAAGCTTCTGCTGATTGGTTGTCCACTCATCCGGCGGCTGCTCGTTCTTTTTGGCATTGCGGAACTGATTCGCATAAGCATCGGCAGCCGGATGCTCCCGAACCACTTCCATTCGTTGGGTCGAACCGTCAAAGTCGAACTTAAGCACCAGCTTTTCGCCTTCCTTGTTTTTGCTCACCTTAAACACGCGCCGGGAGCGGTTGTTTTCCGGCTCCTCCGGGTACATCAACGCCACCACATCAGCGTCCTGCTCGATCTGTCCGGACTCTCGCAGGCTGGACATACTGGGCGGTACCGGCTTGCCGTCTCGTTTCTCCGGTCTGGCCAGCTGCGCCAACGCCACTACAAGGACCTTGTGCTGCTGTGCCAGCGTGTGCAGGCCCAGAGATATTTCTGTAACATCTTCATACCGGCCTTTGCCGCTGCCGCGAAGCAGCTGCAAATAGTCCACAAAAATCACGTCATACCGCCGGGAAAGGGTCACTGCCTGTACATCCGCCACCGTAAAACCACCGGCCTCAACAATATCCAGCTGCAAAGGGGAAAGCGCTTCCGCCGCTTTCCGCAGCGCCTGTTTATCCATGGAGTTCAGATCGCGGGTGAGGATCCTGCGATTCCATACACGGCTTTCTGCTGTCAAACAACGCACCGCAATGTCATAGCTGTCGGTCTCGCAAGAAAAAAAGCCTACCTTTCTGGTCTTCGCCATTTCCTTTGCCATTTGCAGCGCCAACAACGTCTTGCCGGCACTGGCATAAGCACCTAACACCATGAACTTGCCCGGGCGGAGATAAACGTCCTTGTCCAGCTCCGGGATGCCCGTCTTGATAAAGTCCGGGGCTTGCTGGTCCAGCGTGCCCATGTATCCGGCAACCGCATCTGCAAGGGATACTACCCGAACACCACGCCGTGAAGAGCACAGTTCATTGATTCTGGAAATCGCCTTATCTGCCTCGCCCTGATCCAACGCCGTTGAAAGATCAGAGCCTGCTCGCTGAAGCGATGTCAGCCTGGAAACCTCCCGGAGTTTGCCCACATAATATTGCGGGTCAGACTGCGCCGCCAAAACAGCGGTAGAGATATACGGCTCAAACTCCTCGCCGGCCTCCGCCATCACCGACACATGGTTGATAGGAGAACCCGCAAAGTATAACCGTCGGATAGCAAGAAACACGCCCAGCGCACCCAAGGTGGGAAAATCCTCGTCCTGTAGTTCGGCCATACAAGAACCAACCGTATTCGGGTAGCGCATCATAGAGCCCAACACCGTGTACTGAAGATCTAACAGCGTTTCCGGGTGCATCACATCACCTCCGGATCCTCTGCCCATACGCCGGGATCCACCCGCGCGACAGCGTCCAGATCGTCCTCCCACCGTCTGCCGTTCAGCCATGTGGCAGGATAAGGAACAAAGCCCCGCTTCCAGCGGTCACTTTTCCGCTGCTGTCGAAGTGCATCTGCCATCTGGTGCATCAGCTTTTCGCTTGGCTTCAGCTTGTCCCATGCCCTGACAGCAGAGCGGCGCGCTTTCTTGTAGCCGGCGGGCCATGCGTTCCAAAAGTCTTCAAAACAGTCCGGTCTGTACTTGGGGCAGCACTTTCCTTCGCTAAAGTCCTGCCCTTCCTCACCCTCCCCCGTGGGGGATATAGGGGGTATATTATTATTATCTTTATTCTCTATAGTCTTATATTGCGGCGGATTCTCCGTATCCGGTAAAACCGGCGCCGGTTTTACCGTGTCCGGTAAACCCGCCAACGGTGACGCAGATTCCTCCAGGAGAACATAAACATTTTTTGAAAAACGTCCGCCCTCCCGGCACTGTTCGCGGATCAGATACCCGGCACTTTCCAGCTGTTTCAAACAGCTGTGCACCGCATCTTTTCCGATGCCCATGATCTGCATCAATCCCTTGATGGTGTACTCCCACTCTTCTGGGAAGCTCATCATCACGGCAAAAAATCCCTTGGTTTTCAGATCCAGCCGCGTATCTTTCAAAACCGAATTGTAAATCATGGTAAACCCTTTCCGTTTACCCTTGATGACACTCTCGGCCATACTTTCTTCACCTCCGTGCGGGATTCCCCGCACATAAATTACCTCGACAGCTGCTGCACCTCTGCGGTCAACGCCATCACTTGTGCCTGCATGGCCTCCACCTGCGTGCCGGTGATAAACACCGCGCCCAGTAAAACGGCAATGCAAAAGACCAGGCTTGCGATAATGCCCCGGAGGACGCGCACCTGGCTCACTCGATCGTAATAACTGTGCTTAGCCTTCATATCTAAGCCCTCCTTCATGATTTAATTTTTATTCCTGGGCAAGATTTGCCCCGTAATTTACCGCCAAAGCACACCGGACAATATCTTCCAGCCGCGCCGCGATTCGATCAAACTCCGCTCGCTCCTTGTCGTCAATCTTGCCGTCACGGGCAATGGCAATCAGCCGGCGATCAAAGTGAGCATCTGCAAAATCGTAAATTGCATCCAGCAGCTGCAGCGTCGCTTCCGGCAGCTCTGCGCCCATCACATCGGGAATCAAGCGCTGCGCCAAATCAGAACTCTCACGCAGATGCTGGTAAGCCAGATACTGTGCATCATAGATTTCCACCATCCGCACCACCGTTTCGGTAGTGGGCCGTCGCACCCCGGCTTCGTAATCTGCCAGCGATCGCACGGAAACCGGGATGCGCTCAGCTGCTCGTTCCTGGGTCAGACCGCTGGCCTGTCTGGCCGCCAAATAGATGTTTCTGCACATCCTGAAGCTTCCTTTCCTTCTCTTTTTGCCGCCATTTTCTCCGAGCTTCCCGCACCCGATCAGGATGCTTCGCCCGGTATCTGGCAGTGGCTTCGGCTTTGCGCCGTTTTCTTCCGGTCTCGTCATCCAGGCCGCAAAGCGTTGTCGGCTCCTGATCATAAGCACTTCTCAGCCTTGTCATGCCTTCCGGCAACTTTGGCTGTGTGTCTTTGATGCAGTCCGGATGCGGACAGGAAAAACAATCGGGAAACGGGCACCAGATGGGCATTTTATTTGCTCTCCCCACAGGGATTCACCTACTTACTTGCTGATGATCTCAAAAAACATGGCATAAGCCATAATTGGCAGTGCGCACAAAACGCACCACATCAAATCCTTCATGATCTGCTTAACGGTCACTTGTCCACCCCCTTTCTGCAAAGAATCGCCGTTGCCATCCCTGCTATAAGGCAGAAGCCGGATAAAACGGCAGCGCCTGCCGGATCGCCGGTGGCAACAAAAACCAGTGCAAAATATCCTGCGGCCATCAAAAGATAAACCGTCATGATTTTTCCGGGGGTAAACCTCCATTGTTTGTTAGCGTCGCATTCCTCCTTATCTGGCAAATCTGCCCGATGTGCTGCAGCCCCACTCAATGTACCCGTCAGGGAATTGATAGATCCTGTGGGCCACAAAGCGCCATCCGGACGTGACATTTTCCATAACTGCACAATACGGCTCTCCGGCCGGAGCAATGCATTGATAGGTCTGTCCGTTGTGATTGTCGTAAAAATCGCCCGGAACCGGGTTAATCAGTTCCACACCGGAAAAAGGGTTGCAGACAATCGACAACAATCTGCTGTCTTTTTTCATGGTCTCTCCACGCTCCCGGTCGTATACTTTAGGCATCATCTCAGCTCACCTCCCGGTTGGCCAGCCACCAGGCCAGCCCCACCAGCGTTACCCGGCTCTGCTTGCCCACCGCCGCCACAGGAAAGTTTTTCTCCTCCCGGATCGACCGGTAGTCAGAGCCCAGATAGTCCGCTGCTGCTGCCAGCGAGATCATGCCCCGCTTGTTGTCCGGGTCAAATCGGCGGCGCAGCTCTTCCAGCTCCCGTTCATAAAGATCCTGGATTCTGTCCCTGGTTAACACGTTGCGCCTCCTCCTTCTTTCGTTTTCGGTATTCCTGCTGATATTGGCGAAGCTTCTCTTTGTGGGCTTCTCGATAAGCCTTCTGCTGGGCGGCGATCTTCTCGCGGTTGGCCTCATAATAAGCCTGGTTGTAAGTCTTGGCCTTGGTTTTCGCCTCCGGCGTGCTCCTCATCGCCCGGACCGTTTCTTTTCGCTTCACGTAATAAGCCCGCTGCCGCGCGTTCACGTACTCCCGGTTCTTCTTCCGATAGGCACGTTGCCGCTCCGCAAGCAATTCTTTGTTGGCCTCTCGATACTGCTTCATATGAGCAAGCCGTTTTTCACGGTTTTTCAGATAAGACTTCCGATCCGTCTGCTGCCTGGATGTTCGCCTTGCAAACATCCGGTCACGATCGGTGGCTTGACGCATTTCGTCAGAATCCATGCTGTCGTCAATGCAATCCTCATAGATGCAGTTGAAGCAGTCCCGATTGCAAACAGGCTTCGTCATGCGCTCACCGTCTCTTCCAGTACCTGCTCCAGCGTTTCTACCGTGCAGTGCAGCGCCTTTGCCATCAGAGGCCGATACTTCCGCTGGGGCTTGCTCAAGCCGGCCTCCCAGTTTGCCACCGCACTTTGACCGACAAACAGCAAGTTTGCCAGCTGCAGCTGAGTCAAACAGGCCATCAATCGCAACTCACGCAGATTCATCGCAATGCCTCCTTTCGCTTATCAATTTTGATGTTGACACCGCCGCGCCGGGAATGGTATTATGTGGGTGTTGAAGAACATAAGACACATTCCACGGGCAGGGTGCACACCCTGGCCGCCGTTGCCGTAAGCAAATAGCCTAAACGATCCACCACATTTTTTTATAAAATAGATTTCGTGCTTATGGCGCAGGACCCGGTAAACCAGTCGCAGGAGGCAACTCCTTACTTTATTTTCTGTTATCCTTGCCCACCGGGGTTCAGCTTTGGGTGTGGCTATATCATAGTTGATAACTCTTTACTTTGCAAGAACTTTTTGTAAAGATTTCTTTACTTCTCTGATTTGCACAAAAATGGAGCGTGAAAAATGGATATTGTGTTGGAAAGAATACTATCGCTCTTGCCGCATAAAGAGGATGGAAAGCTTGTTCATGGTGCAAAAAAAGATTTTGCCGATAAACTTGGCATAGATAAAAACATTATTACTCAATGGACGCGCGGTGCAAACAAATCATATAACAGCTATTTATATCAAATTGCAGACGTTTACAATGTGTCTGTTGACTGGCTTAAAGGCGAAACCGACGATCCTGCCCCCAAGGCCAAAGAACCCGGCAACACCGACATCCTCCAGCTGCTGAAGGATGCCGCACCTCTCATGTCCAATAAGGATCTGGCAGAGGCCATCCGGCTTCTGGTGGAATCCATGGAAAATAAAAAATGAAAGAAGGATCGACCATGATCGACTTCAAAAACAGCTCTCTGTTCAAACTGAAAAAGGACGGCTCCTGCCGCGAAAAAGACATCGCCGCCCTGCTGATCCCCGGCGAGGAAGTCATCTCTTCCTATACCGCCGTCCGCGATTATGTGGTCTTTACCAACAAGCGTGTGATCTCGGTCAACGTCCAGGGCCTTACCGGCAAAAAGAAGGATTATACTTCCATGCCCTACAGCAACATCGTGTCCTTCTCCGTAGAGACTGCCGGCGTCCTCGATCTGGATTCTGAGTTGGATCTGTTCTTCTCCGCCCTGGGTCATGTGCGCTTTGAGTTCACCGGCGCTTCTGATATCGTTGCCATCAGCCGCTGCATCGCCCAGTACGTTCTGAAATAAAAAACGGTGTCCGAATCTGACACCAACATAAAACTTGATATTTTCCCTTGCATCTTTCCGGTGCGCGTGGTATAGTATAGACAGCCAAATGTGTGGAGGAACACATTGAAGCACGCAAAAGCAAACCCCGGAGATGCAGCCACATCTCCGGGGTTTTTCATTGTGCTTACTGACCCTTGCGCTGTGCGTCAAGCCACTTGCAAACGTAGTAGCCAACTACGCTTGCTGCGACGGACAGTAAAAAAGTATGGAGGAAATTCATTGAAGCACCTCCTCTCTGCTGTCAGATTGGAGAAGGGCAGCAGCGAAAGTTTATCACATCTTTCTTTCTTTTTCAACATAAAAACCCGCTCCTGTTGCAGCAGAAGCGGGCTTGTCATATCTCGTTTTGTTTTGATTTGGAGGGCTCGTTTGCGTAGTGGGCCTCACGTCCTTTCTGCATAAGTTTGTTATGCCGGCGTCTTCATCCCTCCTTCCTGTTCTTTCAGTGCCAGCAGGGGAAGAAGGTAGCCGTCCCGCCATGCTTCGGCGGCAGCCCGTGGAGCTGATTGAACCATTTCCTGCAAAAACCGCAGCAGATCTTCTCGGGGGATTTCTTCCCAACTGGCCATATCGAAATCCAGCCCTCCTTTCTGTGTTGTCAGTGTTTCCTGTACGGCCTTGTTTTTGTCTGGCATCACCATAGCACACGTTCCTCCCCTTGTAAATCGCTTTGTAAACAACTCCCGCGCCAATAGAAAACGGCGCGTTTTTTTGATTGCATATAAAGAAAGTGGGTGCAATTATGCAGCCTTACGAATACCTGAAAGCCTTGAAAATAAAGGCTTCCTTGAGCAATAAAGAAATTGCACAAAAAGCACAGCAATCCGAAAGCAATGTTTCCAGAATCATCTCCGGCGAAAATGACAACCCGTCCATTTTGTCCATTGTTGCCATTGTTAAGGTCCTCCACGGCTCTCTCGACAAGATGTTTGGCATCACCGAAGACGAGGAAGAAAGCCTGCGCTCTCTGGTTGGCGCCATGCGGCAGCGGGTGGATGATCAACGGGAGACCATCACCGGTCTGCAGGATTCTATCGCGCGGCAGGACGCACTCCACGCCCAACGTCTTGCGGACATCCGCGACGCGCACAACGAGCGCCTTGCCGACTACCGCGCTCAGCTAGAGCGGGAGCAGGGCCGCGTGGACTCTCTGCAACGGGAAATCCGTCGAATTCGTGTCATCAATACCGCCGTTGCAATCACCATTGCCGTGGTGGCTATCGTTGCTCTGTATATTGTCATTGACGCCTTAAACGGCGGCTGGGGTCTGATCCAATATTAACAGTATACGAACGGTTGTTCGACATTCCAACTTGTAAAATCCACTTACCTGTTGTATGATGAAAGGTGGTCTGCATGAAAAAAGGCAGAACGATCAACATGACCGTCCGCTCAGACGGCCGCCTGATGAAGCGTATCACCGTCATGGAGCGCGGCCGCAAGGTGCAAAAGACATTCTATGGCAAAACCGAGCGGGAGCTGCTGCAGAAAATTGCAGCGTATGAAGAAAAATCGGAAGGCGGACCATTGTTTTCCGAAATTGCAGACCAATATTGGGCGCAGGCAGAAAAGGAACTGGCAGACAATTCGATCAGCAACTACAAGCCTGCATATTTCCGCGCACGCAAAGAACTGGGAGATCTTCGCATTGGGAAAATAGAACCGGCAGATCTGCGCCGGTTTATGGATAGCTATATTGAACACTGTGATCCGGCTCGCAAAACTGCAGCCACCCAACGGCAAATGCTTCGGAATATTTTTGCCTTTGCCTTTGAAAAAGGATACATTAATGCAAATCCTGCCGATGGTCTGAAAATTAAAAAAGGTCTTGCGCAGACCTCGCGGGATTTGCCCACCGATAAAGAGATCCGGGCAGTGAAGGAAAATTGGGATCAGCCCTTTGGAATGGTTGCGTATTGGGTTTTGTATACCGGCCTGCGGCGCGGCGAGCTTCTTGCACTGACCTGGGATGATGTCGATTTTGACCGCAATTTTATTACTGTAAGCAAAAGCCTGTATTACAGTAAAACAACCGGCAAGATGAGCATCAAAAAGCCCAAGACAGAAAAAGGCATCCGGACTGTTCCTCTGATGAGCGCACTGCGGGAAAAATTAAAGCCTGCAAAAGGTTTAGTGATCTGCAATGCTGACGGGTCGCCGCTTACCGGGAAGCAGTTTGAATGGCGCTGGGCAAAGTATTGTGCTGCAGCGGGTATTGACTGCACGCCCCATCAAATCCGTCACGGATATGCAACAATGCTTTTTGATAATAAGATTGATCCTAAAGACGCCCAGGAACTGCTTGGCCACGCGCAACTGTCTACAACTATGGACATTTACACCCACATTCGAGATGCCCGAAAAGAGCGAATCCGTGACCGTTTGATCAATGTGGATTTTGATGTATAAAACAGGTTTTTGTGTCCAAATAGTGTCAAGTCCCTTAAACCCATTGAAAATACAGCAACTGTTAAGAGTTCAAATCTCTTCACCTCCGCCATTCTAAAAAGCCTTGAAAACACAGTATTTTCAAGGCTTTTGCCGTTTTAAAGGCAACTTAAAAACATGGTAAAACACGGCGAAAAACGGTGTAAAAGTGTGTCAAAAGTGTGTCACAAAAAAGAGGGCAAATGCCCTCTTTTTTTTGTTTTACTTTTGAACAACGCTTTCGTAATAAGCAGCCAGTTTGTGGGGGACCGCATCGTGATCGCCAAACCAGAACGTTTTGACATAATCAACATAATAGTCCATATTGTTGATATTGTATTTTTTAGCGATCTTGGCAAGATCAGAATAGGTTGCATTCATTGCTACCCAAAACTCCACGGGGTCACAGTCCAGATTCTTCTGCCGTCTGACCTGTTCGGTCTGCTCCATCGTCCAATGTGCGCCGGTGGTGCCATCCTCGTTCTTCATGTTCTCGACCCACTCTTCGGCGATTTCTTTGTCCAGCCGTTCACCCTTTGCCTTGTGCATTTTATGCTGCATGGGAAAGGTCAGCGTTTCTCCGGTGTGCGGATCGTCGCCCATGCGAAAACCAATGCGGTTCTCCATGGCTCCCCTCCGGCGCTGCTCAGGGTAGTTATTCATGGGAGGATGATCATATCCCATGGCGTTTGTTATGTCGTCCCCGTCGTACTCAGGCGGGTAATAACGGCTCTTGGGCGCAAACGTGCCGTCTCGGTGCCGTCTGCGGCGCATTTCTTCCATGCCGTCCCCGTCATAGTTCATGCGCTCATAGCCGATTTCACCGCGGCGTGTTTCACCATTGCGCCCGGTGCGTTCATAGCGCATATCAAAGCGGTCTCCGCGTTCTTTGCGTTCGCCTTCTCGATCACGGGTGGCAAGCATCATTTTCAAGCCCGGATTCATGCGTTATGCACCACCTTCTGCAGCGGGGGCCGTTCCATCAATGGCGGCCAGTGCATTGCTGGGGCTGCAGCAGGGATTACCCAGCATCTTGAACGTGCCGCCGGTGGCATCGGTAGCAACCCGGACAGCGTAACGGGTTCGGGTGCGGATGCCGCAGGCCGTCACCTGTGCGCAGCAACGATTGGTCAGAGGATACTGCGCTGTGCCGGTGCCGATGGTGATAACCACGGGCGCGGTAATTGTAGTGGTAGCAGGAATGGCCTGTGCCACTACAATGCAGTATTTGCAGCCATCGTTATAGCTGCCAGCGGGAAGATTGATTACCAGACTGGTTCCGTCAAAAGTTACCGCCTGCGAAATCACAAGACGATCACACAGTTTACATACAGGCTTACAAGCCATAAAATCACTCCTTTTCTTTTTTTAATCAGGGGCGGGAGAGGATCCCGCCCCGATGGTTATGTCAGCAACCGCAGCCGCAACCGCCGGTGCTGTAGCCACTGCCGCAATAAGGATAAGGGGCGGGCACAGCGTAGGAAGGAACAGGCATAGGAGCGATCCGACGAATCAGCTCGGCAGTCTGAGCCTCCTGGGTGGCGGTAATAAAAGCGTTCTGGGCACTCTGGGATGCCTGGAACTTCAGAGCCTGATTCTCAGCCTGCAGGCTGGAAATCTTGTCCTGAGTCAGGAAGTCCAGGATGGAACGAACACCGGCGTTCTGGTTTTCCATAATATCACGGGCGACGCCGTTGATAGTGTTGCCCAGACCGCACAGGCCGGTGGCCATGTCGTACTTGACGCTGTCAATGCCGCGCTGAGTTTCGCAGCAGCACTGAGCCAGCTGGCTCTGGATGCCGTTAAAGCCGGTGAGCAGGCCGGTGTTGACTGCGTAGAAGCCATCGCACAAGCCCTGCTGGATACCGCGGATGCCGTTCTCCAGACCGTTCAGGGCAAAGCCGTTGGAAACAGCGGTTTCACAACCGCAGCCACCGCCGCCGCCACCAAAACCACCGCCGCCAAAGCCAAAGCCTCGACCGCCAAAAAGCAGGGCAAGGATCAAAAAGCCCCAAACACCGTCACCGCCCCAGAAGCCATCGCCTCCGCTGCGGCTGCCGCCGCCTGCATCCATACCCATGGCATAACCCATGCCAAAATCGTTTTCAGCCATAAAAAATCTCCTTTCAATTTTGTTTGTGTGTTTGTTTTTATCGACACACCGGGCCGCGCGCTCCCGGAATGTTTCATCCAAGAGCGGTTTTTCTCAAGACCCGCAAAACTGAAAAGAGATAAGGTTGTTATTTAAGATTGATGCCAAACTGTCCAGCAAACTGCCGGGGATCAATGTTGTGCTCCTTGCACATATTCAAAAACATCTGTTGCTGCTCCTGTGGGCTTTTGCCCTGCAGCATCTGCATGGCTTGTCTTGCCTGCGGATTTTGCTGGATCATTTGCTGCATCCGCATCTGCATCATCTGCATCATGGAATTATTCATCATTGATAATCACCTTCTTTAATCCGGCCAGCTCCTTCCGAAGCTTTTCCATGTCTTCCTGGTATGTCTGTAAACATACATACTCCGGAACTGTGACATTTTCTGCAACGGTTTCCACCGGGCTAAACTCCACAAAGTCAGCCGCGCCGGTCTGCATATTCCAGCGCTTGAGATACACTCGACTGTGTGCCAGATCGGGGAAAATCATCAATGCCCCGGAAAAGTCTGCCGCGCACGCCTGCGCCTCCTCCTTGCTGGAAACAGGCCGCGACATGGGAGAAAGCCCGCCGCCGCTCATTTGCCCGGTCTGTGGCATCTGAGGGGCCATCTGAGGCATGGGCATTTGCGGCGTCATTTGAGGCATCTGCATCGACTGATAACCTCCGTAAGGATAAGGGGGAAAGTTTGCCATGTGCTCGCTCCTTTCGTTTGTTTCTGCCTAAAGTGTAACAAAAAAAGCGGCCGTCCCCCTATCAGGTTTCGGTCGCTTTTCTATCACTTTATTATCACAGTACGCGGTAGATTTTCCGTTTGATGGCTTTGATGCGACGGTTTACCGTTGCCTCTGCCATATTTAGCTGCATGGAGATTTCAACAATACTGTGCCCCGTCACGCGCAGATCAAACACTTCTTGTTCGTCTTTTGTGAAATTGCACAGCTCCCGGAATCGGTCACATTCCGGCTTGGTAAACTCACCCTTGAGGTGAAGAGTATCGTCCATCGCACCACCCCTCTCAACGGGCAAGGAAGCCCACAGCCAGCGCCAAAAAACTAATAATCCACCGCTGCGCCATGTTTATGTGCTTTTGGCGTTCGATCTGCCGCTTCATATCGTTGAGCATTTCTTCTTTCAGCGTCAAAGTAAAATCCCCCTTTACGCCTTACTGAACAAATAATATCGGGGCGCTCTGCCGATGCAGTCCGCGTTCAGCGTTTCGGCATCAGCAAAAATCAGATCGCCGCTTACCTGCACCTTGGCCTTTCGTGCTGCCGTGCTGTACTTGCCGGTATACAAGCCGGGATCTGCAATGCACACCTTGCCGCCCAGGATGCCCAGCGCCGCCACATAATGGCCACCGGTGGAAAACATCCCCCGACCGGCACTGTTGCAGATGGCAACGCCGCCGCGGATCAAATGCCGCTGCAGCTCGGGCAGGCTGCTGGTGGTGGCCACCTTCAGGCCGTACCTGCCGCAGATCAGGCTGGCCAGCCGTCGCATATCCGTGCCCCCCGATACTCTGGCACCGCCATTGACGGCCAGATCGCGCATCACCCGGACAGAGATTGCCTTGCCGGTCAGCGCTCCCACCACGTTTACTGCCGCGCACACGCCGCAGCCGCCGCTTTTGATGGTGGCCGTTTCGTATCCCTTGGCAGGATAAGGAATGTCGGCATACTCACGCTGATTGCACAGAAAGCCCTTCAACGTGCGCACCCAGCGGGTCTTGTTGCCTCTGCTGGTGGGATAGGTCACCGGATACAGGCCGGCGGGGGTCTTCTCCCCCACCGTGCACAGATCACCGGCGGCAATGTAGCTTTTGCCGTCCATCAGGCCGTTGGATCCCAGAACGGAAATACGCTTGAATGCCATTGCCTTCACAGGCTTGCACCCTCTTCCTCGCTGTACAGCGTGATGCTGTGATTCTGAGGCGTTTTCTTCTCCACGACCGGCGTGTCAGACTTGGGCACTTCCCCAGCCTTGGCAAATCCGTAGTTGAACTCCGACACCACCGCTTCGATCAGCAGATTCATTTCCAGCTCGGTGATGGGAATGCCCTTTTCATTCAGCATATCCTCGATGCCTTCTTTGGCCTTTTCCAGCTTTTCGGGGCCGCCAAGGTCGTGGTACAACTGCTCCACTGCCTTAACGCAGGTGCGCACTACGGATTCTTTGGTTTTATCATTGACATACTTCTGATACAGGCCCTTGAGTTGCGCACCCAGAAAGCCTGCCAGAGCGGTTACTGCTGCCGCGATTACCGGCAGCGCATAGGTTGCAAAAAGTTCGCCTTTGGTCATAGCTTGTCCTCCTTGTTATTCCCAAATTGCGTGAACGCCCTGTTGTGTCAGCTCGTCCCGCATACTGTGTTTTATTTTGGCGGCATAGTTCAGAGCTTCGTGCATATCGCCATTGCAGTGCGCATCTGGGATGCGCTGGACAGCACGGGCGGTAGCCTCACCCAGAGCAATGGCGGCATTGCTGCTGTTGATCAGCTGCACCATAATTTTCTCACGGGCTTTTTCCCGTTCAGCAACGGCCTTTGCTTCGGTTTCCCTGGCTTTTGCATCTTTGCGCCTGTCACGGGCAGCCAAAGCTTCAATCACCGCCACGATCACGGCAATTAAGCCGGTAAAAATGTACTCAGGTATAGGCATCGGTTCCACCTCACGTTATATTGATTGAGTTTATACTACTTCTACATACAGCCCCACCAGCTCACTCAGAGCGTGATAAACAGGCTGACCGGAATTGCGGGTGCAGCGATAGGTCACGCCGTTCTGGATGTAATACATCCCTTCAAACAGTTCCATATTGCCGTCATAGGGGATGGGATCGTCCAGCGTACCGGCGTGGCCTTCGTCAATCACGGCATACAGACTTTCAGTGCCAACACCGGGAACCCAGTCGGCCTGAGTAGTGTGTGCCTGAATCACCTTGTACAGCTTGCCGGCATAGGTCAGCTTGAAGTCCACATTCACGGTCTGACCGATCAGGCTTTCCCATGCGGGGTAAATGTCTTTCACTGCCAGAGCATCCAGATCGGAACGCTCCACAGCATTTGCGCCCGCTTCGATAGCGGAACGGTACATTTTTGCTTCGCTCAGCTTCATGTTACTTACCTCCCATAATGACAGCCAGCAGTTCTTCGGCGGTAGGCTTGCCCATTTTAGCAGTGATCTTGCCGTTGCGATGGTCGATCAGATCACCGGCGATCTCATATTCGCTGAAATCGTATTCGGTTTCGTGAATCTCAACATCAGAACGGGTCATTGTGCCAGTTTCATCAGTTTTAAGAACAGGCGCTTCGACACGCTCAATGATGCTCCACGCCACGCCATCCACAAACAAAGCGCTTGCTTCAGCATGGGACATTTCTACCGTGATAGATTTGGATTCCCGTTCGCCCCAATTCCAGTCTTTCATTTCACCGGTGATAACTGCAGGATAAAGGGTATCGTTGATTTTTACATAAATCATATAGATTTCTCCTTTTACTAATTGGAATACGAATAATATTTCACGTTGCCGTTGGCGTAGACATGAACTGAATCGAAAAAGAACTTCGAGTTTGCATTGATAGCGAAACTTGAGAAAACTGCTTCGCTGGTATCTATATAATTTAAGGGATAAACGGAAGTTCCGTCCGTAAGACAAACATTTTGTCCGGCATCCCATGCCGCTTTGATTTCGCTAAAGGTTTTGTCAACGGTTTGATTAGTAGTATTGTAGTTTACTCTTAAGGTCTTTTTAGCGTAGGTATTAGCAATGTTGTTTCCGTTCGCATCTGCGGTGGCCCTTGCCGCAGTGCCGGTTGTAGTAAGGTAGCCGCTCAAAAACTCGGCCTTGCTCTGCCAGCCCATCTCGCCACCAGATGCAAAAGCGTCAATGCCGCAGACGTACTCAAGTGACTTCTGCGGAAGGGAAGAAGCTTGGAACTTGAGAGAACCACCCAACAAGCCGCCGCCCAAAGGAAGGTAACCGCTCAAATCGCCCGCTGTCGCAAATCTCACCCACGGTGTCCATGTGCCATTTTCACGCCGTCTTAAAAACATATCGCCGCATCGGAAGTCCGTTGCGATCTGTTGCAACCACTGGTCGCTGTATGCAGTTGTCAGCACTCGATAATCGGGATTCGTGCTTTGACTGAAAGGCGGTCTGTTCGTTGCTGTGTTCACATAGTAAAAGCCGGTTTCGGTGGCAAGGTTAGGGTCAGATACTGCGTTGTTATGATCTTGGTACGTTCTAAGTCTTACAGGCAAAATGCTGTCCGTGCCAGCGTTTCCCCAAGTTAGAACCTCTGTTCCGTTTTGTCTAAGAGAACCGTTGACGTTGAACACTCTCTGTGTAATATCTCCGTGACTGCCCCATGTGAAATCAGTCCAACCGCTGGACACATTAACGAGCAGTCTTGCATCAAAGTCAGCGCCTCTCCCGGCCTTGTTGAAGTCGATGTACGAGTAATCGCCGCCGGAAACAATATCCATGTGGCGGTTTTCGTCCGACGTACTTTTGCCAAGATAAAAGCCTGCAACGGTCGGCGTGTTTGGAGCCGTTCCATTGCCCTGCACAAACAGATCGGAATGAAAACGGTTCATCGAGGCAACGCTTGCATCGCCGCTCGGACTTCCTTGCGTCAGTTTATCGTTAATGGACAAAGCCCCAGTGATTGTGCCGCCGCCCAAAGGAAGGCAACTACTCAAGTCAGACGAAAGCGCCATATCTGTGCCATTGTAAGTAGGCCGGGTTGCACTGCCGCCAAGCAATAACGGCGTAGAAGAGTCACCAACAGCAAGGCCGGAAGAAGTAGGGCCAAACTCAATAATATCGACCTCAACCGCATCAGATGCCAAGCCGCTGACACTTGCCACGGTAGGCACATAATCGCCGCCGATATTAGACAAAATATGCGCCGTTACATTGTTGCACCAAGCGTTTGCCTTGACGTACACAGCGTTTTCCGAAACGCTGTAATATACACCGGCAATCTTGCTATAAGTGTTCATCAGGCGGAACGCTCTTGCCGTTGTAGCGGAATCGTTAGCCGATAAGCTAAACCATACCGTTTCTCCCGCTCTGGAAGTAATCAGCATGGAAAAGCCCTTTTGATACCATGCGCCAGTTCCCCACGATCCAAAATCGCTAATTTTGAAAATAGACTGGGAAGATGTAGAGGTGCTTGCGTATTTCGTAGTGGCAATATCAGCCGCAGCTGCCGCACCGATGTTCGTCCGGGCTTGTGCCTTTTGATCGTCAGATAAGCTCTGGGAAACGGTTTGAACCGCATTGGAACGAACATAAGTCCAATCAACAGTTCCCTCGGCAGGGACAGTTCCCTTGATTCCCATGTTCGGGGTCAGCATACCCACAAACTCCGCTTTCTCTTCATCAAACACGGTCATCGTGCAAAGAAGAGCGCCGTAGGTTACAAAGCAAACCTTGCCAGCTTCATACGCCGCTTTGATATCTGCGTACTTTGCCGAAAACAAGCCTACAACAAACACATCTCCCGATTCTGCCAGCTTCGCCGCAAACTCTGCTTCTGTTCCGGTGTAACCGCCATCCTGTGCGTAGGCGTAGGCGGTTTTTCCGTTCGCTCCCGTAGGTCCCGCAGGTCCTTGGGGTCCCGTAGCACCTGCAGCACCCGCAGGTCCTTGGGGGCCTGTTGCGCCCGTGGGGCCAGCGGGTCCCGCCGGGCCTGCCGGACCGTCAAACTGTCCGCTGTCCTTGGCCTGTTGAAGAACTGTGTCCACATCACCCGCAGACAGCGCCCCAATGTTTGTCCGTGCTTGGGCTTTCTTCTCTTCGGTCAGCGACTGCTCCACGGTTTGAACCGCATTGGAATGAACATACTGGAAATTGTAAGTACCATCGGCATATAAGGTTCCCTTCATACCGATGTGCGGGGTCAGCATACCCACAAACTCCGCTTTTTCTTCATCCAGCACAGTCAGAGGGCAAAGCAAAGCGCCGTAGGTTATAAAGCAAGCCTTACCGGCTTCATACGCAGCTTTAATGTCTGCATACTTTGCCGAAAACAGGCCAACGACATACACATTGCTGCCAATAGAATCAACATCTATGTCATCCGCAGACAACGCACCAATATTTTCCCGGGCCTGTGCTTTTTGCGCATCGGTTAAGGACTGCGGTTCGTACAGAAGCGAATGGCTTTCCGTAAGGCCAAAATCGCTTACTCCGGTAATTCCAGCGACAAACTTGACATACACGCCAAGATGGGGGTCAAGGTTGCTGGTAAAAACCGCGCTGCTGTCAGTCAGCGTTGTCAAAATGCAGGCCGTATAGCCACCAAAAAGAGCATAGCAAATCTTGCCAGCATCGTTTGCAGCTTTAATGTCTTCCAGCGTGGAAGTGTTTAGATCTGCAATAAAAATCTTGCTGTCGTCAGCGCTGCCAGTAGGGAGGGGAACGCCTGCGCCAATGGGTTCTCCGGCAGACATCAGAAAGAGCGAACCTTCGGCCTCGTCATACTTCATGCCGTCGGCTTTTGTGTCAACCGCTTTATATACCGAAGTCTTTCGGGCAGAGTTTACAAAGCCATCCGGGGCAATCAGCAGCTCCAGTTCATATCCATCATATTCAGTTGCAAAGTAGTAATCGTTATCATCGTTAATACGAAGAGAGAACGCTGTACCCCAAGGCGGCTGGATCGCGGTGTTATTCTCTGTGAAGAACTGCATATCCCCTTGAAAACAGAACACGGGGCGGTGCTGCACTTGGCACAAGATCAACTGAACAGACAGCCAGTTTGCATCTTTAGGAAGAATGGTTTTCCCGTTGTACTGAATGAAAGGCCCCCCATTGTTTCTCTTCAAAAAGAACGTAGCCTGTATGGGTTGCAGGATGCCTCCCCACACGCCGTCCGTGCAACGCAATGTGAAATCGCAATCGTCTACACGAACACGAAACACAAATCTGCGTGCGCCTTGCGAACCAATAGCGCTGTTGTCCTCAAATTCAAATACATTTGTGTATTCAAAAAGGGTTCCAGCAGGAACTTTGTAGTTAAGAACTTTAACCTCTGATATGGCGACGCCAACAACACGATAGCCCTCTTCTGCAAGTCTATCCAAAGGCTCGTTTGTGACAGATTCACCATTCAGAACAACGTCAAAACCACCTGTAACACTGCCAGACAGCTTCACCGTGATCGTGCCAGGGCTAACGTCGATATTATCCCGTGCTTGCTTTTTCTGCGCATCAGTCAGTGACTGCGGTTTGTACCGCACCGCATCGGTAGCACCTTTGACCGCAACGGGGTATCTTTTGTCACCAAAAGCGTCAATGATATGGATGACAGCAGTGCCGTCTTCTTCGTCCAGCACTTCCACGCTGGGCGACACACCGTTATACTTGCCGGAGAGCAGCACCGTTTCAATGGCGGCGGTCAACCGCGCCTCGGTCACATCGTCCACAGAGTCGCCCATGGAGTCAAGAACATCCTGAATCATCTGCCGCAGCACAGCACCGGGCATATGGTAGGCTTTACCCAGGAACTCCACCACCAGCATGGAATCGTCAGGGACGGATTCTATGCCCGGCAGATCTCCAATGGGTACGCCGTTGATGACTTCGGCCATTTACTTCACCTCAGCTTCGGGTTTTTTGGGTTCCTTGGATTTGTCGTCGGGCAGCATTTGGAACGCTTCACGCAGCGCCATCCGCGCCGTAGCCATGTGGTCCACAGCCTCGCCGGTGACGGGGATCATGGACAGATGATTAAATGCAATTTCCAGTCTTTCTTTTACAGAGTTCATAAATACTCCTCCTACATATTGTTCGCGTCGGCAACAAGGTCGTTCAGCAGTATCGCAGTGACAGGATCACGCGGATTTACCGGAGTCCCAGCGCCGATCGCCTCTACCATTTCGTTGTACATTGCCGCAGTGAAAGGCTGGTCTTTCACTGCTTTTGTGAAGCTATACGATGTGGCCCGCCTTGCATTGACAAAATCGCACAAGTCGTTCCACTCAGTAGCACCAAGGTTGAACGGTTCTCCGGCCACTTTCTCGGTTGCCCAGACAAAGGCGCCGGTATACGATTTCCAGTAAGAATAGAGCGTGATGGAATCCCATTCGCCATCGTATTCTACCTTGCCGATGCCCTTTGCGTCGTAATACTGGACGCCTTGGCCGTTCGGCTGGGTGTAGTAGCCTAAGAACAGATAGCCCTCTTTTCGGGGTGCTTCAATTCTCGGAACTTTTTCGCCCTTGACCACTTCCACATAGTCGCTGCCGCCGGTTTTGTCAAAATACAGACGGTAGGTCTTTGTCCAATGGGCAAAGATCGTAATGTCGCCCTCATAGCTCCACTCGGGATCGTCAAGGACGCATTTGCCTTTCTTGTTGTAATACTGGACAATATCCGTCGCGGCCGAGCCGTTTTCCCGGGTAAAATAACCCTCGAACCGATACCCAGAGCGCGTAGGAACATCGTCCAGATCGGGAACATCAAAACCGACGGAGACCTTGACAAACGCCTGGGGGCTTTTGCCGCCTTCGTGATCCAGCGTGATCGTGTACGGTTTTGGGATTGTGACAGAGCCAGAGCCAGCAGGCCAGTAAGTTCCAGCTGGAACCTTAACCCATGCCCAAAAAGTTTTAACGCCCGCCGAATACGGGACAAAATTGTAAGTTGTCGTGTTGTGAATACGGTCGCTTGGGGCTTCAATTACCGAACCCTTTACCACGCCATCAATCGACGTTTTATCGCCAACGGTAAACGGATAAATTGTCAAACCGGCTTCAACGTAGTTTGTGGAGTTAAAGTCATTACTCAAGCCAGTGATTCGCCATTTGAAGCCGCCGATGGCGGGTTTTAGCGTCAGTTTTACCTCTGCCATATCGTCACCTTATTCACCAAAAACAGCGGTAACTTTTGCGCCGGAAAAATCCCAACCGCTGCCGGGGCTGATCTTGCCGCTTTCCGTCACAGTCAGTATCGTTTGGCCAAGCATTGTCATGGCGACCCAGCCAAAATCTTTCTGGATCGGAACAACAGAAAAAAGTTCAACCGTTTGCCCCTGGTAGTTTTTTGCATCATAAACCAGCCACGGGTAAGAGATTTTTCCGCCGTCAGGGGTTGTAGATGGCGGCTTAACCGCAAGGCGCAATCTGCCGCTTTCGTCAGAGTCCCAATACTCACCGCCAAGGATTTTTGCACCTATTAATTGTGGCGATTCAACCCGCCACTCGTCAATGTATGTTGAAGCGGCTTTGCTTGCGGTTCCAGAGATTTCATCTTTTGCAGCAGTCGTAAAGTCACCAAACACCAGCTTGCCAGTCAGATTCAGCGTATCAGCATCAATCCAGCCGCCGTTGATCCTGGTAGTGCCCGTTCCGGGCGAACCTTCCAGAGCGGAAAAGGTAACAAGACCGCTTAAATCAATGCGTCCATCCGACAGCTTCACCGATGTTTCCTTGCCATCAATACCTACAACTTTGAAGGAAAGATCCTTTACCGTCTGCTGAAGGGCGGTGTACTGACCGCTCAGACCGCCCTTGCCATCCGCTCCGTGCACTTCCGTAGCAATCCCGCTCAGATCGGCCTTGAACTGGGTGTAGTTGCCTTCAAGACCCTGCACTTTTCCAGAAACACTGCCCAGAGACACGATAAAGGTCGCCATCCGGCCATTCAGACCGCCCTTGCCGTCCTCGCCGTAGATCTCCATGGAGATGCGGTCGTTGGTCTTGGAGATCAGACTGCGGGCTTGGGCCAGTTCATATTGCGCCCTGGATGCTGCAGCAGACAAAAAACCGTATTCGTCTTCCGGTCCGGTTCCGCCCGGTGCCGCAATGTCAGCAGCGGACAGCATATCCCACATCGTGTCTTTTTGCGCCAAAACAGCGTACACACCACAAACTTCCACCGGGTCTCCCAGTTCTGCCGCCGGATCGATCAGCGCGTCATCGGCTTGCATCGGTTGATAAACGTAACCTTGCAGCTGTGCTAAAAGATCGTTGGCCATGGTCTGGCTTCCGTAAGCGCAATCAATTTCGATTGTGCGCCCGGTGTCAGATCCGGACACATAGCCCTGATCGCCGCCAATTTTCAAAATAACCCGGCTAATGGCTTCAAACGCCGGAAACTGCTGCACCGATGCAGCGGCGTTTCCAAGGGCAGACAGTTCCGGGCTGTCAGCAGATGCCACCTGCAGCAGGATTGCATCACCGCCAAACGTGACAGCGTCACCGTTTTCATCGGCAAGATAGGCCGTCGCAGTAGCGCCAATCACCGGCACCAGCCGCAGCTCGCCCAAGTCATTGATGATAAAGTTACCGCCCATGGCGCCGGCAATCCAGCGCCACACCTGCCGAATAGAAAGCCCTTTGACTTGTTCTTCTTCCGAAGCGTTGCCGTCTGCAACGGGATAACTAACCTTGTAATCTTCGCCCGTCTTGTAAACGTTTCGTGGATCCAGAGCCAGATGCAGGATTGCAGCCGTTTTTTCAACGGCTTCTTTCATAGACATGGGGAATATGTCGGTTTGTGCTGGTTTCCATTCCTGCTCAGCTGCCATCATGGCGTCAAAACCGTGCACCGTTGTAACTCCGGTCAGCGGATCCTTGCTTCGGGTACTGATGTAGTAGACACCTTTTTGCAGCCATTCACTGGCCTGCGTGCTGGTGATCAACCGAACTTCGTGGATGATCTGCGCCCGTCGGGGCACAGAATCATCCAAAAAAGCTGAAAAGTCGATCTCACGTGCAATGGCACCGCCAACCGAAAGCGTGTCTTCCGCAAACAATTCTTCGTTAGTGCTTAACGTTACAATTTGCGATTCATCGTAAACGACGCCGCCGATGATCAGACGGCTTTGCTTAATATGTCCAGGATCAGCCAGCAACGTTTTGTAAAGAGCAGATGTTTGTCTCACTGCATTGCCTCCAGTTCAAAACTCACGCCTGAGTAGTAGGTGTTGCCACCGCGGACAGTTTTCACGCTGCCGGCAGGCTCGGTTACGTAATAGATTCGGCTGTCTGTGCTGCCGTCCGGCTTGGTAATGACTACCGTTGCCGGACTGACAGCTTTGCTTTTGATGGTCTGATAGGTTTGATCCCGCAGCGTCACCAGCTGCACGCTCCAACCCTGTTTGCGGATTTCTGCCCGGTGCAGGGTGCCGTCCATGGTGACGATCTCCCGGCTCTGTCGGACGATGGGTTTTTCGCTGACACCGCCGGCCAAAAGGTACGGCGAAAGGTCAAAACCGTTGATGATGATTTTGTACTCCATGCCGTACCTCCCTTATGCCATCGTCGGGGATTGTCCCCGGGCCCGTGTGGTGTTGTTCTGGGCCGTAGTCAAAAGACTGCCTACCCGCTTGCCGTCCATGTAGACAGCCGCGCCGGACAATGCTTCCTTGAATGCAGCCACCATGTCGGGGCTTGCACCGACAGTGGTTCCTGCGCCGCTTCTGGCGGCCACAATGCCGCTTTCCGCTGCGGGGATAATCTTGCCCATGTCAGACTTGATTTGACGGCTGACAGCGCCGATTTGGTCAGAGAAACCGATGCCGATTCCTTCTGCGCTGTATTTTCCGATTTCTGCAAAGACTTTGCTGGGAGAATGAATTCCCAGCACCCCCTTAACGGTGGAAATAATGCCGTTGACTTTCTGAGTGATCCAGTTGGTCATATCGGTCCATCTGGACTTCATGCCGTCCCAGATGCCCGAAACGATATTTTTACCGATGTCAAGGAAACCTTTGACCCGGTAAACAAAATAAGTCAGCAGCGCTTCCACCAGATCGCCGGCGGCGTTGATAATTTCGGGAATGCTCTGAATCAATCCGGATGCAGTCTGAAAAATCAGCTTGCCGCCCATTTCAACAAACTTGGGGAAATTGGCAGTAAAAAACTTTGCAATTTCGCTCACCAGCACCGGTAAACGGGCGATCAAATCGGGGATTTTGTTGATAATGCCTTCTGCAACTGTCATCAACAGGTCAAAGCCCATTTGCAGCGCATCGGGCAAACCGGCGGTAATGGTGTCAATAAAGCTTAAAAGCGCATCCATTCCGCTCTCCACCATGCCCGGCAGGCCGGACTGCAGGCCGCTCACCAGCTGATCCAGCACCTGAGAGCCGGCTGCGATAACCTGCGGCAAGGAACGGGAAACGCCTTCCACCACACTGCCGATCAGCTGGCCGCCTGCTTCCATCATGGCAGGCAGATTTGCGGAAAATCCGGTGATCAGATTGCCGATTTCGGTACCGATACGTGTTGCAAAACCCTCCACGCTCAAATTTCCGGCAAACAGATCATTCAGCAGACCGGAAAACTGGGTAATGATCGGCAGCACCTTGCCGCCGATGCTGGCGCTCAGGTTTTCCATATTCAGCTGCAAAATGCGCTGCTGGTTGGCGTAGCTGTCCGATGTCCTGGCAAAATCGCCCTGGGCGTCTGCCGTCGCCTGCATAATGTACTGATACCGAAGAGTGGCCTGCTCTGCAGCGCTCATTTCCTTCCAGGCCGTATTGATGCCCTGGCTCATGGCGTAGGCTTCCAGATTGGCAACGCTCATGTTAATGCCCAGCTGCTTCAGCGGCTCGGTCTCGCCGGAAATACCGCTCCGCAGCTTAGAAAAGGCCTCTTCCGCGTCCAGATTGTAGAAAGACGCCATATCACCGGCAAGGCCGGTCAGTGCAAGAGACATATCCTGCACAGCAGCATCGTCCAGATTCATGCTTTTCAGCATAGCGCCCATGGTGCCGGTAAACTTTTTGGCAGAAAGCTCGCTCATGCCAAAGCTGCCGGCGGCCTTTTTTGCAAAGTCTTCCACCGCAGCTGCGCCCTTTTCGCCAAAGGTGACATCCACCACGTTTTGCACTTCCTGCAGATCAGAGGCGACATCAATGCCGCCTTTTGCAAAATCGGCAAAGTTGCGCACCATATCGCCCACGGCAGAGCCAATGGCGCGAAATCCGCCGATGATCGCTTCAGAGGTTACAATGCCCTTGACCACATCGCCAAAAGTCAGGCTGTGCTTGTGGGCCTTTTCCATGCTGTTGGATACGTCATCGGTGCTGGTCTTCAGCCCCAGCATCTTTTTCGCGGCATTTCCGGCAAAGGAAAAAACCTTGTCCATTTTTCCGGAATTGCTGGACAGCGCTTCCATAGCCTGTGCGTTGTCTTTCAGCTCCCGAGTCATGTTGGCAATGCTGGCTTTGCTCTGATTGATTTCAGCAGCCATTTTATTAACCTTTGCAGAATAGCTGTTGAATGCGTTCTGGGCTTTAATGGCCTCTGCCGACTGCTCGCCGTATTCTTTGGTGGCCTTATTTAGCGCACCTTCCAGATTGGCAAGTACCCGGACTTGCTCGTTGTATTTCTTGTTTTGCAGCTCCAGCTGCTGCTCGGTCTGGGTAATGGTCTTGCGCAGCACCTCGTTTTTGGCGCTCAGAGCTTCCATGCTCTTGTTATTGTCGCCAAACTGGGCGGTCAGCAACTTCATCTCAGACCCCAGATTTTTCACGTTGGATTTGATAGCCGCAATGCTGGCATTAAAAGCTTTCTCGCCGTCAATACCAACTCGCGGGCCAATGTCGTATGCGCCTGCCATTTAACCACCTCCCAACTGACGCATTTGTTCAAACAGATCGCCGCCGGCTCGCCGCGTTTTCTCCTTGGCGCCGCACTCCGCGATCTGGTAACAGGCAATCTGGTCCAGCACCCGCCCGATGGGAAGGTGATTCACTTCCCACCGGGTCAGTCCGGATTTTGCGCCCTGGTAATACAACCACGCCGCGCTTACTGCTCCGGCGTGGCCTCCACGTTTTTTCCTTCTACCTCCACCTCACGGCGGCTGTCACTTTCCATAGCGCTGTAGATGATCGCCATGGTGGAAGGGTCGGTGGGGTCGATCAGGTCAGCCGGCCGGCATTTCAGCCGGGGCGGCACTTCCGTGCCTACCGCTTCGCAATAGATGCGGCCTGCATCCATTAAAATGGTCAGCACGCTATCTACCGCCTGCGCCACTCGCTTGACCGAATCACAGTGCAGCTCTTCACTCATGGCTTCCAGAGAACCAAAGCGCTCTTCCATAGCTTCGGTTGCCGCCAGAGAAAACACCATGGGATACCGTCTGCCTGCCAGTTCCAGATGGGTAATCTTCATCAGACGCCCACCTCAGCAGTCTGTCCCAGCAGTTGCTTGGCATAAGTAATGGCGGCTTCCTGGGTGGGAAAGCGAGCCATGCGGTACCAGGGCTCACTGCCGTCACCCTGCATGCCGGCCACGGAAGCAGTGACTTCGGGAGTCTGCCACTCAATGCTTTCGCCCATGGTTGCGCTTTCGTCATTAGGACGGGACAATGCAGCTTCACGATAAAACAGCACGTCATGATAACGTACACCGTCTTCCTGCTGCATCTTGATGTAAGCAAGGCCAATGGGTGCGGAAACTTCGTTGCCTTTGTAGACGATTTCCTTGCCCTGAACCTGGCTGTCACCGACGCTTACCGTTACGTCGCTTACGGTAGTACCGTACAGGTCAGCATGGGTTTCGAGAGTCATACGGTCCAGCGTCATGGTCAGCTCACCGCCGGAGCCGGCAGAAATATCGTTTTCAGCGACACTGTTGTTGGCATACAAAGGGTTGTCCTCGGGCACATTGGGAGTGAAGCTGGCGCTGATCGCCTTGCCCATTTCTTTTACTTCGCCTTCATAGCCAACGGTTACGCCGTTTTGCTTGACGCACTTGCTGTAAAACACACCGTAAAGACCAATTCCTGCCATGTGTTATCACTCCTTGTTCATAATTTTTTGGATTTCACTTTGCAGGCGGGAAGCCATAGCTTCCTGCGCCCGTTTTCGCGCTTTGCTTAAAGCACGTTTCATAAAAGGATTTGCTTTCATCCAGGAAGTTCCCCGTTCTACGCTGCGGGCAACCATCTGATTGGGCTGGCCGCTTGGCCACCGCTTGGTTTTCAGACCGTTATAACCGTCAAAGCCCAGCTTTACATTGACAAAGCCGTTGTCGTTGCGGATGGGCGCAATACCAAAGCTGTCTTCCAGCCCTTTTTTCTGGTATTGGTTGGGGCCACCGGCAGGGTCATTCTGGAATCCCCGGTAGTTGTCTACCGGCAGCCCTCGGATTTCCGCTTTTACCGTGTCGGCAACCACTTTGGCACCGTCATAGACCGCATTACCCAGCAGATCGGTCTTAGCTGCCGCTGACAAATGTTCCAGCCGCAGCAGATAATCCGCACCGTCTTTGAACTTGAGAACGGCCATCAGCAGACCTCCCAGTCCCAGCTGTAGTGGATAAATCCGGTCTCTTCTTCATAGTCCACGCTGACCAGACTCCAGGCGATGCCGTGATCGGTAAAGCTTTGCTCCAAAGCCGCTGCCCACGGGTCAAACTCTTGCTTGGTGTAAAAGTCCGTCCGCCCGGTCATTGCCCGTTCCGCGTGGCTGTTTCCGGCCAGCAGGTCGTTGGCGCCGTCCTCTGCCCAGACAAAATACCGTTCACTTTCCAACTGCTGCAGGTGGCTGACCTGATCAGTCACCGCCACGTGGGCGGCAATAATGCGTTTATACCAGGTCATAAGCATTCTCCTGATCGATCCGGGAAAGTGTCAGATCCAGACACACCGGGTAAATATCCAGAACATCCTGCACCTGCTCGATGCGGTATTCTTGTCCGTCTTCGGTCACGGCAATGTCTTTGTTTGTCACAACGATTGCCTTTGGAACCCGGATTACCTTGTCCACCTGGATCTGATTCTGCATACCGGAATAAAACCGATTGATGCCGACTCGCTGGTTTTCATACCGCAGCGCCACCTTTGGGTGAAGTTTTTCCACAGGCAGATAACCTGGTTCCGCCACATTGACCACATCGCAGATGCGAACCATGCCGTCATTCAGCGGCTGTGTAATGATGTGATTGGGTCTGTTAGGTGCTTTCCACCGCATATCCCATCACCACCCTTTCGTGCCGCATTGACAAGATCATGGAACGGTAATTGTTTTCAAAGACGTCAAGAGCGCTGTCCCGGAGATACCTGCAGTATTCCATCAGCAGCGTTCGGGCTGTGCCGTCAGCTGCATAGTCCTGCCCGCCGCCTGCCTTTCCGTCCAGATACACCATTCCGGATGCGATGAAGCCCCGAACCTTGCGGTCGGTGGCTTCATCGTCCCAGGTAATGTCCAGATGGTTTTTGACGTCGCTCAGCAGGTCAGCGGGAATGCTATCCCGCCGAGCAGCCATTAGTCAGCAGCGGCAGAGCCGGAATCCACCAGCGTAACCTTGTAGCTGGCAGGCTTCAGGCCGGAAATGTCCAGATACAGGAAGGAGTTGTTGTCCTTGGGCATACCGTTGGCATAAGCCTTGACGATATAGACACGCTCATCTTCCAGGAAACGGTATTCGTCGCTGAACTCAATACGGCCGGTCTTGGCGGTGCCGGCAGCGGCGAAGTAGCGAGTAGCCACGCCCAGGATGGCAGCGCCTTCGGGAACGGCGGGTACCTGCATGATGCTCATGGGATAGGGCATCACATCGTTACGGTAACTGCCGTCGGGAGCCATCAGGGTAGTAGCGGGCATGATCTTGGTGAAGTAGTCAGTGGGGTTCACCAGCAGGATCACATCGCGGACGGCGCGGCTGCGGCCGTTCTCATCCACAGCCAGCTGGCCAATCAGACCGCCAACAGTTTCAGCGCTCAGATCGGTAATTTTAGTCTTGGCCTTTTCGGGATAAACGCCGCCGGTGACGGAAACTCCTTCGCCAACCTGACGGTTCATGCCGATAGGCTTGTCCTTGCCGTCGCCGGTGGCAATGCCGGCTTCCATGCCGTTAGCCAGAGCCTCGTACAGGGTCTCGCGGATAAAGCGATCCAGCCAACGGGGACCCAGATCCAGCATGGCCTTGCACACAGGCAGGAAAGCGCTCAGCTTCAGCAGGCTGGTGTTGACTTCCTTAAAACCGGCGGTCAGCTCGGTAACGATCTCAGCACACAGGGGGCCCCAGGCGGCTTCCTGATAGCCGTTGGTGTTCATGATGAAGGAAACAGCAGCGCCGGCGGGCATAAAGTTGATGCGGCTCAGCAGGGGATGGTTGGTGCGCAGATCTTCAAAGACAGAGTCAATGATGGTCTCGGGCATCACAACGTCCAGGTTGTTGACGGCCTGCTTGGGGTTGCGGTCGCCCATGGCCTTGATCAGAGCCTGGTAATAGGTCTCTTCGGCAGAGGTCAGCTGATGCACGCCGCGGGCGGTCAGGATGCGGTTGTCCATCTCGGTGCGCAGGCCGGACAGCTCCTGGTCATACTCGGCGCGAATGTCATCGGCGATGACATTGATCATCTGATCAAATGCCTGGACAAAAGCGGCAGAATCGTTGTTCTGGATGGCCTGCTGCAGGGGAGCACGCAGCTCTTCACGGGTCAGATAGTCATTGGTTCTCATGGGTGTTTCTCCTTTCAAATTACAGCTTAAACAGCTGCATAATGTTGGGTTTGGGATCGAGAGGTTTAGTCTCAGGGATTTTAGGTGTCGGGGCGGCAGGCGGCTGCTCGCTCTGGCCGGTAAAGTGTTGCAGGATCATCTTCTTGACGTTCTGCTGCAGCTTGGGGGTGGCATCCGATACGATGGCAGTGGCCACGCCGTATTCCAGCGCCTGCTGGGGGGTCAGCCAGGTCTCGTTTTCCATCAGCTGCCGCACGGTGTCTTCGCTCATGCCTGCCCGCTCGGTAAAGGCCGCCATGCCGATCTCGGTCAGCACATCAGCCTCATCGGCCGCCGCGCGCAGATCTTCGGCATAGCCGGAAGCAAAGGTCATAACCTGATGGAAAAAGTAGGCCGAAAGGTTGGAAGCGTACCGCTCATCGCCTGCCATAAAGGGATACAGCGCTGCGCTGGCAACAAAGCCGTCTCCATAGGTGACGATCTTTGCCGGATGCTCTCGCAGAGCAGAGTAGATTGCCCAGCCTTCGCTTACCGCGCCGCCGTAGCTGTTGATATGTACCCGGATCACGTCAACGTCCAGATTTTTGATCTGATTTACGATGCTGTTACCGCTCACATCACCGGGCAAAACGGCAAAAGGCACGATATCGCCAAAGATATAGATGTCAGCCGCCCGTTCAGCCTGCTGAATTGCAAAATATCGGTTCATTCCGCGTTTCCTCCTTTCTGAGCTTCCATAGACCGGGCACTTGCAATGTCGCCGATGTTCAGCGTCATGAAGTGCGTATCAGCCCAGGGCTCGTTGATGGGTTCCTTGTTCGCCTCGCGCAGGATGTCGTTTATGGTAAATGCGCCGCTGCCCACCAGCTTTTCCACGTTGGGAGCGTTGGCGAAAAGGTCAAAATGCTGAATGCTGCTGCTGTCCACCCGGACATAGTTTCCCTTGGCCCATTCGCCGTAGCCATAGCGCTTGCGGGTGATCTCTTCCTGCAGCTGATCGCAAATGGGGTCAATGCCGCCGGTCATCCACCGTTTGTTGGCGTCGCCGGTGGCTTCCACTTTGCCCTTGGCCAGCACCGGCGGGATCTGCAAAGCGCTTGCGGTAAAGTCCATGATGTCATCCACCAGCGCCCGAATGTCCCGGCTGTCCTCATTGGTTCTGCCGTCTTTCTGGGCGGCATTGGTAAAGGTATAGCCGTCAAACTCCGGCAGCACTGCGCCGTTGGAGTCCAGGAAGGGCTTTACCTGATCCTGAATGTACTTGTTGAAATCGCTCTGCCACTGGTCATCGTCGCCCTGGGCCATCTGATCAATGTGCACCTTCCAGTGCTGACCCTTGCCCCACAGCTGGGCGCGAACCGCCGCGTCATAAAGCTTGAAATAGCTCTGGTACATGGCGTCGATTACCGGTTTGACGTTGACGTGATGGAGGGTAAGATGAATTACATCGTTTTCCCGGAAGGTCTTGTCGTAGGTGACTTCGCCCACCTTGACTCCCTTGTACTCCCGCTGGGCGGCGGGGTATTCCTTGGGCGACTGCCAGTCGTCGGCGATCACAAGGGCATCCAGACCGTCTCTCCGGCGGGTAGAGATCAGCAGCACTTCGTTTTCGGTGCACAGCTTATAAACCAGCTTGTGCCAGAACGCCGTGCTGTTCTGGTTGATGTTGGGCTCCACGTTCCAGAGGTAGTATTCTTTCTCGCGGATTTCCTTTCTGCCCCGAAAAGTTCGCACCTCGCAGCGGCTGATGGCGTTTGCGATCATATTGACGCAGATGTTAAAGCACAATTCCCGGACCCGAAACTCCTGGGCGCATTGCTGGATTTCGGCACAGATATCTACCTCTTCCAGCCGGGTTTTGCCCGTTTTGGGGCGGATAAAGTCAAACCATTTGATTCCCATAGGGCGTTTCTCCTTTCGGTGTCATAGTTGGGCACCGTTTACTGCTCCACATAAGCCCTGCTGTAGCTGAAGCGGAAGTTGACCGCATGGTTTACATCGGTGGTGTGCCGGCACGATCCGGGCTTGCACACCTTGCAGGCCTTTCGGTCACAAAGGTAAAAGACTTCGGCTTTACGCCTCCGTCTGGCATTGCGCAGCTTGTTCAAAAGTTTCTTCATCACAGTTTCCTCCTACAAAATGATCGCGCCCATTCTGGGGATCCGGGTGGGCTGTCCGTTGCCCAGCACGTCTTCTACCGTCATGCTGGCCACCAGCGCCATAAAGGGGTCGGTTTTCCGGCTTTTGGCCTCGATCTTGGCATAGATAAAGTTTCCGGT
>JAZRQK010000036.1:0-8827 GCA_045649665.1 Faecousia sp.
CTGCTGATGATCCCCAATGTGGCCATCCACATGAACCGCCAGGCCAACGATGGCTATAAGTGGAATCCTGCAGTGGATCTGCTGCCCCTGCTGGGCGGCAAGGAAGCCAAGGGCAAGCTGGAAGGCCTGCTGGAGCAGGAAGCCGGCGGCAAAATCCTGGGCCATGACCTGTATCTGTATATCCGGCAGAAGGCATCTGTCTGGGGCGTGGAGGAAGAGTACATCTCTTCTGCGGCGCTGGACGATCTGGAATGCGCCTGGGCCTGCACTCAAGGCTTCCTGAATGCCGGCGAAAGCAAGAGTATCCCGGTGCTGTGCGTGTTTGACAGTGAGGAAGTGGGATCTAACTCTGTTCAGGGTGCAGCCTCTATGCTGCTGCCGGATGTGCTGGAGCGGATTTGTGAAGCCCTGGGCCTTGATATGAAGCAGATGCTGGCCCAGTCTTTCATGGTGTCTGCCGATAATGCCCATGCGATTCATCCCAACCATCCCGAGTATGCGGATGCAGGTAACGCTCCCGTGATGGGCGGCGGCGTGGTGCTGAAGTTCAATGCATCCCAGCGCTATACCACCGACGGCCTGTCTGCAGCCATCTTCCGGAAAGTTTGCGCTGAGGCGGATGTAAAAGTGCAGTCCTACTGCAACCGGGCGGACATTGCCGGCGGTTCCACCTTGGGTCATATTTCTTTGACCCATGTGTCTGTGCCCACGGCGGATATCGGTCTGCCCCAGCTGGCGATGCACTCCTGCTATGAGACTGCCGCGGTAGCCGATGCGCTGGCTCTGGAGGATGCGATGGCTGCATTCTACAGCAAAAGCCTGGCGGTGTCCGCTGGCGGTGAATATACCCTGGGGTAATGGCCGCCGGGAATGGGCATAATGCCTAATTTGGGCAAAGAAAATCTGTCAGAACCTACCATTGCATAACCTTATGCGGTATGGTACTATATATATGCATCCAAGCAATCTGCGCCTACTCCACAAAAATAGACGCATATTGTAAAAAAAAGGAGGAAAACAACCCGCCAGACTCGCGGTGCGGCAGTGTGGAGACCTGTCGTAAAGCAACCACTGTTTTACCCGGTGGCTGTAAGAGCATAAGCGCGGAGGCGTTATGCTTAGAGTCAGTACATTATGGCAACTTTGACCCTGAAGAACATCAAGAAGATCTACCCCCACGATCCTGACGAGCAGAAGAAGAAGAAGAGAGAAGAGCAGAAGAGAATTAAGAAGGGCGAACAGCTGGAAGAGAAGAAGGTTAACCTTCAGATCACCGAGCAGGGCGTTGTCGCTGTTCAGGAGTTCAACCTGGATATCGCTGATAAGGAATTCATCGTTCTCGTCGGTCCTTCCGGCTGTGGTAAGTCCACCACTCTGCGTATGATCGCCGGTCTGGAAGAAATTTCCGATGGCGAGCTGTACATCGGCGACCGTCTGGTCAACGACGTTGCTCCTAAGGACCGTGATATCGCCATGGTCTTCCAGAACTACGCTCTGTATCCCCACATGACCGTGTATGAAAACATGGCTTTCGCACTGAAGCTGCGTCACCAGCCCAAGGACGAAATCGACCGCAAGGTTAAGGAAGCAGCTGAGATCCTGGACATCACCCAGTACCTGGGTCGTAAGCCCAAGGCTCTGTCCGGTGGTCAGCGTCAGCGTGTTGCTATCGGTCGTGCAATCGTCCGTGACCCCAAGGTCATGCTGATGGATGAGCCTCTTAGTAACCTGGACGCCAAGCTGCGTAACCAGATGCGTGCAGAGATCATCAAGCTGCGTGAGCGTATCAACACCACCTTTATTTACGTTACCCACGACCAGACTGAGGCTATGACTCTGGGCGACCGTATCGTCATCATGAAGGACGGCTTCATCCAGCAGATCGGCACTCCCCAGCAGGTCTTTGATCATCCCTACAACCTGTTCGTTGCAGGCTTCATTGGCTCTCCCCAGATGAACTTCTTCGATGCAAAGCTGCTGAAGAAGGACGGTAAGTACTCCGTCGAGATGAGCGGCTACACCGTCGAGCTGTCCGAGGAGAAGCAGGCTAAGCTGGCTGCTAACGGCGTTGAGGAGCAGGAGATCACTCTGGGCGTCCGTCCCGAGCACCTGCTGCTGGTTGATGACGGCATTGAGGCCAACATCGAAGTTAACGAGCTGATGGGCTCTTCCGTCCACCTGCACGTTGACATCATGGGCAAGGACGTGATCGTCATTGTTTCCACCATGAACATGACCGGCGCAGAAGTTGCTGCTCTGAAGGCAGGCTCTACTATTAAGCTGGGCTTCGCAGGCAATGTCTGCCACGTGTTCAACAAGGAGACCGGCATCAACCTGGAGGCTTAATTCCATACATAGCAGACCCGCCTTTTGGCGGGTCTGTTTTTTTGCAAAAACCGGTCATAGTGAGGGCAGTGACCATCGCCCCCCAATAAAATCAACCGGTCATTGCGAGCCAGTGCGCACACTGGCGTGGCAATCTCCTGCAAAATACGATGGGGATTCCCACGGCTTGCAAGCAAGCCTCGGAATGACCTGGTATTGGCGGGTCTGTTTTTTGTATAAATCAGTCATTGCGAGGAGCGCAGCGAATAGGTGTCATCCCGAGTAAGCCGCAGGCGCACCGAGGGATCTACGCACCGAATATCTGCTCGGCAGAAACGATAATGCGTAGATTCCTCGACTCCCTCCGGTCGCTCGGAATGACAACAAAAGAGCCGGGAGAAAAAAGCAATTTTTCCTGGTTTTGGAAGCGGTATTTCCTTGACAAAATGGCAAAAACAAGTTACCATTTTAAGTAGAGGGACTAGACCCGCTTTTTATTTTAACGATTCGTGTAATCGTTTCCAAAAATGATTTTCACCCCATATAACCAAAGGAGGAATCGCTATGCGAAGCAGTGGTATTTTAATGCATATCACATCGCTCCCCGGCCCGTACGGTGTGGGCACAATGGGTGCGCCGGCTTATGAATTTGTAGACTTTCTGGAAAAGGCCGGACAGCGTTATTGGCAGCTTTTGCCGCTCAATCCCACCGGCTACGGCGATTCTCCCTATCAGTCCTGCTCCACCTTTGCCGGCAACCATTACCTCATCGACCTGGATCTGCTGGTGCAGCAGGGCTTGCTCATGCCGGAGGAACCGGCGGCGGCAAACTGGGGCGACAACGAAAACCGTGTGGACTTCGGCCTTTTGTACCAGAGCCGTTTGGGACTTCTGCGGCAGGCATACCGCCGCTTTGCCGACAATGAAAAGCTGGATGCTTTCTGCAGTGAAAACAGCGACTGGCTGCCGGACTTCGGTCTGTACATGGCGCTGAAGGACACGCATGGCGGCGCGCCCTGGTATCAGTGGGAGGAGCCGCTGAAGCGCCGTGACCCGGATGCGATCTGGCAGGCACGGCAGCAGCTGAAGGACGAGATCCGTTTCTATAGCTTTGTCCAGTATCTGTTCTATAGTCAGTGGTCTGCGCTACTTAGCTATGCCCACCAAAAGGGTGTTTCGGTTATCGGCGATGTGCCAATCTATGTGCCGTTGGACAGTGTGGATGTATGGAGCAGTCCCGAACTGTTTTTGCTGGACGAAACCATGACTCCCAAGGCGGTGGCAGGCTGCCCTCCGGACGCTTTCAGCGAGGATGGCCAGTTATGGGGCAACCCCCTTTATCGCTGGGATATGATGGCGAAGGATGGCTACGGCTGGTGGATTCGCCGTTTAGGCGCTGCCGGCAAGTTGTATGACATGGTGCGGTTGGATCATTTCCGTGGTTTTGAGGCATACTGGTCTGTACCCTACGGCGAGCCTACCGCCCGGAACGGTCAGTGGCTGAAAGGCCCGGGTATGGACTTTGTCCGTGCGGTGCAGCAGAAATTGCCGGAGCTGGACTTTATCGCAGAGGACTTGGGCTTCCTGACAGAGGAAGTGCTGCAGCTGCGTGACGATTCCGGCTGGCCGGGCATGAAAATTCTGGAGTTTGCCTTTGATTCCCGGGAACCTTCCGAGTACCTGCCCCATACTTATATACAGAACACAGTTTGCTATGTGGGCACCCACGATAATATGACCATGCAGCAGTGGCTGGATACTGCATCTGCCGAGGCGGTAGCCTATGCGGTGGAGTATATGCAGCTGCGTCCCGAGGAAGGCTATGTGTGGGGTGTGATCCGCACCGCCATGGCATCGGTATCCAATACCTGCATCATTCAGCTGCAGGACTATCTGGGTCTGGGCGGTGAAGCCCGGATGAACTTCCCCGGCACCACCACCGGTGAAAACTGGACTTGGCGTGTGCGCCCCGGCAGCTATGACGACGCATTGGCAGAGCGTATCTGCCGCCTGACCCGTACCTACGGGCGTCTGTAAGAAATACAACCCCTATAAGGAGAAACCATAATGAAGTATAATTGCCTGAACATTTTGAAGATGACAGAGGCGCAGCTGAAATTCACCTGCGATGTGTCTTTGAAAGAGGCGACACCTCAGCAGCTCCACGAGGCGCTGGGTACAGCAGTGATGATGACCATCAGCGATAACTGGAGTCGCAGCAAGCACACCCGTATGCACCAGCGGAAGGCCTACTACATTTCCGCAGAATATCTGATCGGCAGACTGGTCTACTCCAATCTGTTCAATCTGGGTATTTTGGACGAGGTCAAGCAGGTCTTTGCCGAGCATGGTGTGGACTTGGCGGTGCTGGAGGATATTGAGGACGCAGCGCTGGGCAACGGCGGCTTGGGCAGATTGGCTGCCTGCTTCCTGGACAGCGCAGCAAGCACGGACATTCCCTTGTCCGGCTACGGTCTGCGCTACCGTTTCGGCTTGTTCAAGCAGGGCTTTGACGAAGCCGGCGGTCAGGTGGAAAAGGCGGACGACTGGGCAAAGTATGGCGACCCCTGGTCTTACCGCCGTTACAACCATACCGTTAAGGTCAAGTTCCCGGATCATACCGTGCTGGCAGTGCCTTATGATGTGCCGGTGATCGGCTATGGCACAGATAATGTGGGTACGCTCCGTCTGTGGCAGTGCGAGGCAGAGGAGGAACTGGACTTCAATGCCTTTAACGATCAGGACTATCTCCGGGCGCTGACCCAGAAAAACAAGGCCGAGGATATCACCCGCGTACTGTATCCCAATGATTCCACTTGGGAGGGCAAGCGCCTGCGTATCAAGCAGCAGTATGTGTTGTCTTCTGCATCACTGCAGGATATGCTGCGTGTGTATAAGTCTATCCATGGCAACGATCTGAGTCAGTTTGCCCAGTTCTACGCAGTGCAGCTCAACGATACCCACCCGGCGATGTCCATTCCCGAGCTGATCCGTTTGCTGATGGCAGAGGGCATGGACTTTGAGCAAAGCTTTGCAGTGGCGCAAAAGACTTTCTCCTACACCAACCATACGGTTATGGGCGAGGCGCTGGAAAAGTGGCCGCTGGATCTGTTGGGCAGCGTTGTGCCGGAGATCGTGGAGATCATCCAGCGCATCGATGCCAAGCTCAAGAGCGAGCATCCGGAGCTGTTCATCATTCGTGACAATACCGCCCATATGGCAAACCTCAGTGTTTATGTAGGCAGCTACGTCAACGGTGTTGCGGAGATCCACTCTCAGATTCTGAAGGACGATTGCTTCAAGGAGTGGTACGCAGCCTTCCCGGAGCGTTTCCAGAACAAGACCAACGGCGTGACCCCTCGCCGCTGGATGGGTCTGTGCAACCCCGAGCTGACCCGGCTGATCAAGTACCGCATCGGCGGTGACTTCCTGGGCGATCTGGATCGTCTGAGCAAGCTCAAGCCCATGATCGATGACGATATGGTGCGGCAGTTCAATGCCATCAAGCGGCAGAAAAAGGAACAGCTGTGCAAGGTCATCCATGAGCGTGAGGATATTAAGCTGAACCCGGACTTCGTGTTCGATGTGCAGGTCAAGCGTCTGCATGAGTATAAGCGCCAGCTACTGAATGCACTGTCTATTATGGACATCTACTTCCGGCTGAAGGATGGCAGCTTGACCGATTTCCAGCCCACCGTGTTCCTGTTCGGCGCAAAATCCGCTCCCGGTTATGCCCGGGCAAAGGCGATCATCCGCTATATCAACCGCATCGCCCGGCTGATCAACAACGACCCGGATATGCACGATAAGCTGAAAGTGGTCTTTGTGCAGAACTACAACTGCTCCTATGCCGAGCATAACATTCCTGCGGCGGACATTTCCGAGCAGATATCTCCTGCCGGCACGGAAGCCTCCGGCACCGGCAATATGAAGCTGATGCTTAATGGAGCAGTGACTTTGGGTACAATGGACGGCGCTAATGTGGAGATCGTCAAGGAAGCCGGCGAGGAAAACAACTATATCTTTGGCGCAACTGTGGACGTTATCAACAATAGCAAGGCTACCTATAACCCCCGTTGGATCTATGACCACAATGACCGTCTGCACCGTGCTATCGATACACTGGTGGACGGCACTGTGCCCACCGACGATGACCAGCGTGAGCTGTACCACGCACTGCTGGACGGCACGGATTGGCATCAGGCAGACCACTACTTCCTGCTGATGGACTACGAATCCTATATCGACACCAAACTCCGGGCAAACCGGGACTATGCCGACCGTATGGCATTCGGCAGAAAGTGTCTTGTGAATGTAGCCAGCGGCGCCAAGTTCTCCTCCGACCGTACCATTCGTCAGTACGCAGAGGAAATCTGGCACATCGAACCCACACACTTCTAACAAAAATGACCTGCCACCCGGCAGGTCATTTTTTATTAGCCTTCTTCTACCACGATCTCTTTCAGCACAAGACCGGGGTTTTTCTTGACGGTAAAATCGATTGCCCAGTAGCTACTGAATACCAGCAGATTTCTGCCACGGTAATCCTCCAGAAGCTCCGCATCGGAGCCAAGATTCAGGTCAGACAAGTCGCCGGGATAGCTGTCGATCAGCCGGATCTCCTCGTAGGGCAGACCCTCCATTCGCAGGTCGACACCGTACTCGTTTTTCATACGGTACTGGAACACGTCGAATTGCAGCGTACCCACAACACCCACGATGACTTCCTCCATACCGGAGTTGGGCACTTTGAAAATTTGAATTGCGCCTTCCTGTGCGATCTGCTCCGTACCCTTGACGAATTGCTTACGCTTCATGGAATCCTTGGCAGACACCCGGGAAAAATGCTCCGGGGCAAAGGTGGGGATACCGGAGTAAAGGAACTTCTTGCTGGGCACGGTGATGGTGTCGCCGATGGCGAAAATGCCCGGGTCAAACACACCGATCACGTCGCCGGCATACGCCTCCTCCACGATTTCACGCTCTGCAGCCATCAGCTGCTGGGGCTGGGAAAGCCGCATTTTCTTGCCGCCCTGCATGTGGTAATATTCCGTATCTCTTTGGAACTTGCCGGAGCATATGCGCATAAATGCCAGACGGTCACGGTGTGCTTTGTTCATGTTTGCCTGGATCTTAAACACGAAAGCGGAGAAGTCGGGACTGAACGCATCCACCACACCGCAGTCCGCAGTCCGGGACAGAGGCGGGGGAGTCAGCTTCAAAAATGCCTCCAAAAACGGCTCGATACCGAAGTTAGTCAGAGCAGAGCCGAAGAACACCGGGGACAGCGTGCCGTTTCGCACCGCCTCCAAGTCCATTTCTCTGCCGGCGGACAGCAGCTCCACATCGTCGATCAGCTGCTGATGCTTAGCCTGACTGTCCAAAAGCTCTGCCACTTGGGGGTCATACAAATCTACTGCCAGCTTGTCCGCTTTTGCCTTGCCGTTAACACCGGAGAAAAACAGCAGCTGGCTGTTCTCCCGGTCATACACACCCTGGAAGTCCTTGCCGCAGCCAATGGGCCAGTTCATAGCGTAGGTCTCGATGCCCAGCTCCCGTTCTACCTCGTCCAAGAGGTCAAAGGGATCTTGTGTCTCTCGGTCCATCTTGTTGATAAAGGTAAAAATGGGAATATGCCGCATGGCGCAGACCTTAAACAGTTTGCGAGTCTGAGGCTCAACACCCTTTGCGCCGTCAATGACCATCACCGCAGAGTCCGCCGCCATCAGTGTGCGGTAGGTATCCTCAGAAAAGTCCTGGTGACCGGGGGTGTCCAGAATGTTAATGCAGAATCCGCCGTACTGGAACTGCATGACCGAGGACGTGACGGAAATACCACGCTGCTTTTCGATCTCCATCCAGTCGGAGGTAGCGGCGCGGGAATTCTTTTTGCCCTTGACAACACCTGCCTGGGCGATAGCGCCGCCGTAGAGCAGGAATTTTTCAGTTAAAGTGGTTTTACCGGCATCGGGGTGGGAGATAATGGCAAATGTCCGACGGCGGCTGATCTCTTGTTCAAAAGACATAATATCGACTCCGTAATCAAAAATCAATTTAGTTTACCACATTTTTCCCGTTTTTACAAGGGGGAGCGCCGCAAAAAAGACTCCCCGGAGGGAGTCTTTTGGTTGTTGTGGGGTATTATGCCTTGCCGGCGCAGCCCAGGACGTTGATCAGCTTATGACGGACCATTTCCTTGATGTGGGCGCGGGGGGGCTTCAGGTACTCACGGGGGTCGAACTTGGAAGGCTCATCCTCAAAGAACTTGCGGATGGTGCCGGTCATAGCCAGACGCAGGTCGGAGTCGATGTTGATCTTACAGACGGACAGCTGGGCAGCCTTACGCAGCTGCTCCTCGGGAACACCGATTGCGTTGGGCATCTTGCCGCCGTGGGCATTGACCATCTTGACGTACTCCTGGGGAACAGAGGAGGAGCCGTGCAGAACGATGGGGAAGCCGGGCAGACGCTTGGTCACTTCCTCCAGCACGTCAAAACGCAGA
>JAZRQK010000037.1:0-22091 GCA_045649665.1 Faecousia sp.
AACAAGAACCTGGTTCTGGATGTCACCGGCAAGACTGCTAAGGAGACTCTGGCCAACGCAGTTCTTACCCGTCGTACCGCTATCAAGGACGGCGACCGTACCATGGGTTACCCCTCCATCGTGAACCTGGCTAAGATCGCCGGCGGGGACGCTCGTCTGGCGACTGCTTACGCTTCCATGTTCACCGCGAAGTACGCTTCTATCATCGTCATGTCCGGCATGTCCTACGCACAGGCTCTGCCTCTGTACGGTCTGCGTCAGAACATCTACACCGATCCTCAGAAGCCCATGAAGGTGGAGGCTAAGATCTACCCCCTGAACGGCGCTGACGAGAACAGCCCCTGCGTGCTGACTGTTGACTTCGCGCTGACCTACTTCCTGGTTTCCGGTGAGTTGGAGCGTGGCAACCAGCCCTGTAACCTGATCATCACCGATGCTTCCGGTATGTCTGTTCTGACCGCTTGGGCAGCAGGCAAGCTGTCTTCTTCCACCATTAAGAAGACCTTCGAGGAGCTGGACATCGAGAACAAGATCAAGAACCGCACCCTGATCATCCCCGGCAAGGTCGCCGTTATGAAGGGTGAGATCCAGGAGAAGCTGCCGGGTTGGAATGTTGTCGTTGGTACCATGGAAGCTGTGCAGATTCCCAAGTACATGAAGGACAAGGAGTACGAGGCTGCCGCTGCTGCCGCTGCTGCTGAGAACGCTTCCAAGGCTGCAACCAAGGTTGAGGTCAAGGAGCTGAGCTTCGACGAGCTGTTGGCTACCCGTGTTCCCAAGATCGAAGTTGTGGATATGGGCGTTTCCTACAAGGGTCACAACCCCGACGCTCAGACCTTCGTCACCATCGGCGAGCGTATCCACTGTATCGCTCCTGCGATCAAGAAGGCTATGGCTGAGCGTGATCCCGCTCCCATTCTGGAGCGTGCTGCTGCTCAGATCAAGGCCGGCGCTACCTACCTGGACGTCAACATCGGCCCTGCTGAGAAGGACGGTCCCGAGCTGATGATGTGGGCAGTTAAGCTGCTGCAGGAGAACTTCAACAATGTTCCTCTGGCTCTGGATACTGCTAACATGAAGGCTATCGAGGCTGGTATCAAGGTCTACAACCGTACCAACGGCAAGCCCATCGTCAACTCTGCTGACGCAGGCTCCCGTATCGGCTACATTGACCTGGCTGCTGCTAACGACGCTATTTGTATCGCTCTGTGCTCCGCTGACGGTATCGCCAAGGACAACGAGGAGCGTATGATGCACTGTGACAACATGCTGGAGCGTGGTCTGTCCCTGGGCATGGAAGCTACCGATCTGTGGTTCGACCCCCTGTTCCTGGTTGTCAAGGGCATGCAGGACAAGCAGATGGAGGTTCTGGAAGCTATCCGTATGTTCTCCGAGAAGGGTCTGAAGTCCACCGGTGGTCTGTCCAACAACTCCAATGGCGCACCCAAGGAAGTTCGTCCCATCATGGACGCAACTCTGGTTGCAATGTGCATGATGCAGGGTCTGACCTCCGCGATCGTCAACCCCAACGACCAGAGACTGATGGAGACCATCAAGTCCTGCGACATCTTCAAGAACAACGTTCTGTACTCCGACTCCTACCTGGAGCTCTAAGCGGCGAGTCAGAACAATATATCCCCGCATTTATGGCAGGGAGGGTAACTCCCTCCCTGCCGTTTTGATAGATGACCAAAAGCCTTCCCCTTGAGGGGAAGGTGGCAAAAATCTTTGATTTTTGACGGATGAGGTGGAAAACGAACTACGCACACCTCATCAGTCAGCTGACGCTGACAGCTTCTCCTCAAGGAGAAGCCTTTGGAGAGAACATGAATGAATTGTATAACAAAAAACTGATATCCAATTCTCGCGTTTTACGAAAAAACATGACAAAGCAGGAAAGACACCTGTGGTATGACTTCCTGAAACACTTGCCTTGCACAGTTCACCGCCAAAAGGTAATCGGGCCGTATATTGTGGATTTTTATATTGCAGAGGCAAAGCTGGTGATCGAGCTGGATGGTTCCCAGCATTTTGAACGTGAAAATATCGCAGCCGATGGGCAGCGTGATACATATTTGAAAGAACAAGGGTTACGTATTTTACGAATTCCCAACAACGCCATTACGGAAAATTTCCCCGGTGTTTGTGAGCAGATCGATTTGATGATAAAGGAAAGAAGTTTATGAAAGTAACATTCCAGATTGAGGGCGGAAGTCCGGTAAAAATTGAATGTCATGCAGGTGATAACCTGCTGGAAGTGGCAAGACGGGCAAATGTTGCCATCGATGCCCCGTGTTCCGGTAACGGCTCCTGTGGCAAGTGCCGTGTGAAGCTGGTGTCCGGCGAGCTGGAGTCCTATGAGAGCCACCATATCGACCATGAGGAATATGAAGCCGGCTGGCGGCTGAGCTGCTGCTCCAAAGTAGTGGGCGATTGCACCGTTTTCGTGCCGGATATTGCATCTGCCTATCAGAGCCGAATGAAAACCGCTGACCTGTCCTCCCCAGAGGAAGTGGCGATTTTCAAGGCGGCAGAGCAAGCTATTTGCGATGCCGGTATTCCTTTCGAAAATCAGTTCCGGGCGGTGCAGCTGACGCTGGACGAGCCTACCATGGACGATACCATGCCGGATATCGAGCGTGTCCAGTGGGCAGTGCAGGCGGCGCTGGGCGTGGAAACTGTCAAGATCCCCTACAGCGTCATGGTCAAGCTTGCCCACACCCTCCGGGAGAATGGCTGGCAGGTCTGCCTGAAGGGCGAGCTGCAGGAGCAGACTTTTCAGGTGATGGATATTTGCCCTCCGGGTGATACCCGGCTGATCGGCTGCGCCATTGATATTGGTACAACTACCGTTTCTGCGGTGCTGATGGATCTGGAAAGCGGCGAGATCGTGGCAAAGGGCTCCTCCGGTAACGGTCAGATCCGCTACGGCGCAGACGTGATCAACCGTATTATCCAGTCCACCCGACCCGGCGGCAGAAAAAAGCTGCAGGATGCGGTGGTCAAGGAAACTTTGACACCGCTCATCGCCCGGTTGTGCAAGGATGCCGGCATTAAGGCAGACGGCATTTTCCGCCTGACCATCGGCGCAAATACCACTATGAACCACCTTTTGGTGGGTGTGGATGCTGACCCGGTGCGTATGGATCCTTACATCCCCAGCTTCTTTGCATGGGACGGCTTAACTGCCCAGGATCTGCATTTGCCGGCAAACCATGCCGCTAAGGTGGTAATTGCACCGAACATCGGCTCTTATGTGGGCGGCGATGTGACCGCCGGCGCACTGGCCACCATGATGTGGGACAAGGACGAGATGACCCTGTTTATCGACTTGGGAACCAATGGCGAGATCGTGTTCGGCAACCGGGACTTTCTGATGAGCTGCGCATGCTCTGCCGGACCTGCCTTTGAGGGCGGCGATATTTCCTGCGGCATGCGCGCCACCGACGGCGCTGTGGAAGCGGTGACCATTGACAAGGAAACCATGGAGCCTACCCTTACCATCGTGGGCGAGCCGGGGCAGAAGTGCGTGGGCATTTGCGGTTCGGGTATTATCGATATTATTTCCGAACTGTTCCGTACCGGCATTATCAATGCCCGTGGTCTGTTTGCCCGGGAGGGCAAACGGGTACTGCGTGACGAGCATGGCATGGGTCGGTATGTTCTGGCGTTCCCGGAGGAAACCGAGACCCGGCGGGAAGTCAGTATCAACGAGGTGGATATTGACAACTTTATCCGTGCCAAGGGCGCTATTTATTCCGGTATCGACACCCTGCTGCAGAGCGTGGATATGACCCCGGACTGCATTGAGCAGGTGGTGGTCGCCGGCGGTATCGGCTCGGGCATCAATATGAAAAATGCGGTGAATATCGGCATGCTCCCGGATGTGGACATGGAGAAGTTTCACTATATCGGCAACTCCTCCCTTACCGGCGCTTATGCCATGGCGGTGTCCGATGCGGCAATCGCAAAATGCCACGAGGTGGCTGCAAATATGACCTATCTGGAGCTTTCCACCTATCCCGGCTATATGGATAGCTTTGTGGCGGCGTGTTTCCTGCCCCATACAGATGCAAAACGCTTCCCTCACAGCGTGCAGGAATAATGGACAATTGACAATTCAGGAGAATATTATGGAGATTGAAAACAACAAAGAAGAAGTGCCATTTTCCTATTACGAGGAGAAGTTTCGCTCTGTAGACCCGGCGGAGGTAGTTGCCAGAACCGGCGTGAAGTGGGACGGCAAGGAATTTTATGTAAACCTGCTGGGCAAGACTTATGCCATCGCCCATCCTAAGTATGGGATTCGTGCTTGCAGTCAGGCGGACGGGCAATGCCCGCCCCTACAGCTGATTATACAGACATTTTTGCTGCGGTATCTGATGGAGAGCAAGCAGGTATCATGGGGCGGCAGTTGGAAGACATTCCGGGAGATGCCCTGGGGCGAACTGTACATCAAACCCTACACCGGACGGGTGCTGACCCGGGCGGCATTTACCTTTGGCACACGGGTGGCTGCATTTCGCTCAGCCTGCGAGAAAATGGGCGCTATGCCTTTGCCCCACGGCGATGCCGGTTACCAGTTTGAGCTGGTGGATGGTTTTGCCATGCAGATCATGGTGTGGGAGGGCGACGATGAGTTCCCGCCCAATGCCCAGATCATTTACTCGGACAACTTCGCAGAGGGTTTCTGCGCAGAGGATCGGGTGGTGGCAGGCGACATGCTGATCACTGCCATTAAAGGGAATATGTAAAAAGCCGGGGGCATCCCCGGTTTTTTCATTGACAGATAAGAAGGTATTGCAAAGGCAGCCGGCGGCGCGCCCAACATTTTACGATTGATTTTTGCGCTTTTTCGTGATACAATTTTCTATATTTTCAGGAAAAGAGGGGATCGTATGGTCACCATAAAAGAACTGTTTGACTTGGAGCATACCGCTGCCAAGGCATATTTGGAACAATATACTTACCCCTGGGAAGCGCTGGCTGGCATCAGTGATCTGATCCTGACGCTGGGCGCTGAGCTGGGCGCGGATTATCAGCAGATCGCACCCCAGGTATGGGTACATAATACTGCAAAGATCGCCCCCACCGCCTATATCGGCGCTCCCTGCATTATCGGCAAGGACACCGAGGTGCGCCACTGCGCCTTTATTCGGGGCAGCGCCCTGATCGGTGAGAACTGCGTGGTGGGTAACTCCGCAGAGCTGAAAAATGTAATTTTGTTTGACGGTGTGCAGACCCCCCACTACAACTATGTTGGCGACAGTATTTTGGGCTACAAAGCCCACATGGGCGCCGGCTCTATCACCTCCAATGTCCGGGGCGATAAGCAAAATGTTTTCGTAGGCGGCATGGCCACCGGACGGAAAAAGGTGGGCGCATTTTTGGGTGACGGGGCAGAGATCGGCTGCAATGCGGTACTCAACCCCGGTGTGGTCATCGGCAGAAATTCCCAAGTGTATCCCACCACCTGCGTCCGGGGCGTTGTGCCGGCAAGCAGCATGGTCAAGGTCACCGGCGAAGTTATTCAGAAAAATTGATCATTATTGGCTATCCGATAAAAAGGAGTTTGTTATGGGTAAATATTTTGGAACTGACGGCTTCCGTGGTGAAGCCAATGTAAATCTGACGGCAGATCATGCCTTTCAGGTAGGTCGCTTTTTAGGCTGGTACTACACCAACGCAAAGCAGGACGGTCAGGTGGCAAAAATCGTCATCGGCAAGGATACCCGCCGTTCCTCCTATATGTTTGAATATGCCCTTGCCGCAGGCATCACTGCCTCCGGCGCTGACGCATATCTTTTGCACGTCACCACCACACCCTCTGTGGCTTATGTCACCAGAAAGGACGATTTTGACTGCGGTGTGATGATTTCCGCCAGCCATAATCCGTTCTACGATAACGGCATCAAGCTGCTCAACGGCAACGGTGAGAAAATGGAGCAGACGGTCATCGACCTGGTAGAAAGCTATCTGGACGGCGAGCCTGCTCAGCTGCCCTATGCTAAGCAGGACAAGATCGGCAGAACCGTGGACTATGTGGCAGGCCGTAACCGCTACATTGCCTACCTCATCGGCTTGGGTATGTACTCTTTCAAGGGTGTCCGGGTGGGTCTGGACTGCGCCAACGGCGCAAGCTGGAACATCGCCAAAAGCGTGTTTGATGCCCTGGGCGCCAAGACTTTCGTGATCAATGCAGAGCCTGACGGCACCAATATCAACGAAAATGCCGGCTCTACCCATATCGAAAATCTGCAGAAGTTTGTGGTGGACAATCAGCTGGATGTGGGCTTTGCCTATGACGGCGACGCTGACCGCTGCCTCTGTGTGGACGAAAACGGTCAGGTGGTAACCGGTGACCATATCCTCTATCTGCTGGGCAATTTCATGAAGAAGGAAGGTCAGCTGGAGGGCAATACCGTGGTGACCACTGTTATGTCCAACTTCGGTCTTTACAAAGCCTTTGACCGGGACGGTATCGACTATGCCAAGACCAAGGTGGGCGATAAGTATGTTTACGAGTATATGGTGCAAAACGGCTGCCGCCTGGGCGGTGAGCAGAGCGGCCATATCATTATCTCCAAGTATGCCACTACTGGCGACGGCATCCTCACCAGCCTGAAGGTGATGGAAGTGATGCTGGCAGAGAAGAAGAAACTGTCCCAGCTGTGCCAGGGTCTGGACATCTATCCCCAGGTGCTGAAAAATGTGCGTGTGGTGGATAAGGCTGCTGCGCAGAATGACCCTGCGGTTATGGCTGCAGTGGAGGAAGTTGCCAAGAAACTGGGTGATTCCGGTCGTATTTTGGTGCGTGAATCCGGTACAGAGCCGGTAATTCGTGTCATGGTGGAGGCAGGAACACAAGAGGCTTGCGAGGAAATGGTGCAGAGCGTTGTGGATGTGATCTGCAAGCAGGGCCACGCAAGAGTGTAAAAAGCGCAAAATGCAGAATATGTAGGTGCGAGTTTGTCTGCGGGCACTCGCCCACAATACTCGGAATGACAACCTAGTATGTAGCGTTACCGGGCGGAAACATAGGGACAACAAATATGTTGGTGCGAGTTTGTCTGCGGGCACTCGCCCACAATTACCAATTGAAGGGTGGTGCTGCTGTGAAAAAACGAATATGTGCTTTCCTGGCAGCGCTGCTTTTAGTCGGAACGCTGTTTGTTCCCGCAAGGGCAGAGGAGCTGTCCAAAGAGGATGCGGTGATGGCCGAGGCGAAAAGTATCTATCGTGCCAGCAGACGCTCCGCCGGAAAAAGCTCTTTTCAGGGTCTTTGTGGCTTGATGGTCAGCCATCAGCTGTATAACATGGGCATCATCGATTCCATTGCGGTGATGAACGGAAACAATCAGTTTGACCATTATCGGTCGCAGGAACGCACAGATGCCGGGTATTACATAAGCGCCTACTCCGCAGAGGAGTATACGCTGGCAGAAGCGCTGAACTATCTGTGCCAGAACGGAGAACGGGATGTGTACAACATTCTGGTGGGCTTCCAGTGGACGAATACGGAAGCCGGCAGAAACTTTGGTCACGCCTGCGTGATCAATGCGATTTTAGACGGCACGGTGTATTTCGTGGAAAGCTTCCCCACTTCTCTGGGCGGCGCAGAGGGAAATGTGATCCGCTGTTCTGTGGAGACATTTGCCGAGTTTTTCCGGGGATGGACGGTCTATGAGGGGTTGATCCACTTCGGCACATTGGCGGAGGTCAGTCAAAGCCATGATACCAGCGCAGTGCTGCAGGCGCGCTTTGACAGTGTGCTGCGCTCCCAGCCCATGCTGGTGGGCAAGCAGGATTGCGTTGCTCTGCGGCAGATCAGTGCCGGAGAGCGTTTGGTGGCGGACGGCTTGTTCCGCACCCGTACCGGCGAGACGTTTTATCAGGTCACGGAAAATGGTCAGATCGGTTATGTATCGGCCAATGCGGTGAGCTATCTGCAAGCCTATGAGGGCGATCTGACTTTGTCGGAGGTATCCTTGCCCCAGTCACTGGAGGAGGATGCGGACGGTCAGGTATACGGCACAGTCACTGCTGCCCACGGTGAAGTGGCGGCGGTGTCCCTGACAGTAACAGATCAGTCCGGACAGATCGTACTGAGGGAACGCAGTCAGAGCAACCAGCTGGAATCGCTGAATACGGAACTGGATCTGTCCCTGCTGGTGTCCGGCCGGTATCATCTGACCATAGCGGCAGATGCGGCTTCTACGGTGTATATGGGCGGCGGACTGAAAACCGTCTACACCCACAAGGAGTTGTATGACGGCGGTCTGACTGTGGGACAAGCTCCGGAGAGTTTGTCAGAACAGCAACAATCCATACCGGACGGCTGGTTCTGCCGTGATGGAAAATGGTATTGCTTCAAAGACGGCAGTCTTTGCACCGGCTGGCTGCAGAATCTGGGCGTGTGGTATTATCTGGGCGAGGACGGCGCAGCCCTTTCCGGCTGGCAGGAGATCGACGGTCAGCGGCGGTATTTTACCGCCACCGGCGCAGTGGTGAATGGCTACTTGGTGGACGGTCAGACCCGGTATGAATGGTCAAAAGACGGAATGTTAATAGAAAATCCCACAGAGGAATGACCTCTGTGGGATTTTTTGTTGCAGATCAGCTGGGATACCGCATGGGCAGCAGCTTGGCACGCATCAAAGTATACACAATGGTGGGTACCAGCGCCAGCTGCAGGGCGATGCCCGGCAGGCCGGTGACCAGAGAAGTGGTTACCCAGGCAAAGATCGGTGTGCCGGGAGCAAAGATAAATGCCTTGGCAAAGCCGGCGACGACCCTGCCCAGCGCCATGGCGGTGACCATGGCAATATACAGATCCAGATAGGTCTTTTTGGTATGTACCAGCTGCAGCATAATGCCGGTGACACTGCCGTATACAACACATTCCGTGACCATGCCCGGCAAGGCGGCAGGCAGAGGCATGCCGGTGATCAGACTGGACAGCAGTGGGCCCAGCAGACCGCAGGCCAAGCCGTAGGGCCAGGAGCACATCAGTCCGCACAGCAGCACGGGGATATGCATAGGCAGCACCACTTGTCCACCATTGGGAATGGCATGGAACGCCATGGGCAGCACCACGCAAAGGGCAATACACACCGCAGTCAGCACAATGCGCTTGGAATTGGAAAGCTGCATACACTTCGCCTCTTTCAATTTTTTAATAATTATAACATACCCCCCTACACGGGTGCAAGCCCGGTAGGGGGATATTTATTCCGTAAGGGTGTGGGAAGAAAGCGGGAAGATTTGGGGGTGTTATTTTTGGGAAAATCCGAAAAAACAAGCAGTGCCAACGCAAATCCGGATTTCCGGATTGGGAAGAAAGCGGGAATACTTTTTTGAAAAAATGCGATACCATAGTGTCACAAACACAGGAGGTGGCTATGCAAACCAATACACGACCGGAAGCCCGGCAGGTGCTGGATCACATTCGTGCCATCGCCACCACGGATGTGACAGAGCTGGTTTCGGTGAAAGACGGACAGCTTTTTGTGGGGGATACAGATGCGCTGACCATAGACCAGCGCCGTGCCATCAGCGCCATCGAAAAAGCGCCTGGCGGTATCAAGGTCAAATTCTACGATAAGCTCAAAGCGCTGGAAATTTTGTGCAAATGTATGGGTCTTTTGGAGCCGTCGGCGGACACCGGGCAGGACACCGATGGTCTGCTTACCGCCATTGACAACAGCACCAAGGAGGTGATCCCTACCCATGACCTGCCGGAAATTCAGCAAACGACAGTTGCTGGCGATGACTTGGTGGAATCGACCGGATCTGCGCAGTAAGGATGCGCTGATCTGCGACGGGTCGATTCGTGCAGGCAAGACGCTGGCGATGACCTGCGGGTTTTTTCTGTGGAGTATGGCAAGGTTTGAAAATCAGACCTTTGCCCTCTGCGGCAAGACCGTAGGCGCATTGCGGCGAAATGTGATATTGCAATTAAATGATTGGCTGGGGGGCATGTTCTCCGTCACAGAACACCGGGGGGATAACCGGCTGACGGTGCGGCTGGGGAGTCGACAAAACACATATTATCTCTTTGGCGGTCAGGACGAGGGCGCATACATGCTGATCCAGGGTATTACCCTTGCCGGTGTCTATCTGGACGAGGTGGCGCTGATGCCCCGGTCTTTTGTGGAGCAGGCTTGCGCCCGCTGCTCTGTGCCGGGGTCAAAAATGTGGTTTTCCTGTAACCCGGCATCCTCTCAGCACTGGTTTTACCGGGAGTGGATCTGCAAGCGAGCAGACAAAAATGCCCTGTATCTGCACTTTACCATGCAGGACAATCCCGGCTTGTCAGAGCAGGTGCGCAGTCGCTATGAGCGGATGTTCACCGGCGTGTTCTACAAGCGTTACATTCAGGGGCAGTGGTGTGTGGCGGAGGGTCTTGTGTATGATTTTGACCCGGAAAAGCATCTGACGCAGCCGCCCCCGGCAGGCAGGTGGTACATCAGCGTGGACTACGGCACCTGCAATCCTTTTTCTGCCGGCCTTTGGTGCGTGACAAGGGATAAGGCGGTGCGAGTGCGGGAGTTTTATCACGATGGACGCAATACCGGCAGGACATACACCGACGAGGAATATTATCAGGCGCTTTTGACCCTTGCCGGGGATGCGCCGGTGGAAATGGTGATCGTGGACCCGTCGGCGGCAAGCTTTATTGCCGTACTGCGCCGGCACGGGCGGTTTCGTGTACGCAAAGCCAGAAATGCGGTGCTGCCGGGAATCCGGCTGGTAACGGAGCTGCTGCGGCAGGAAAAGCTGGGCTTTTGCCCCGGCTGCAAGGACACCCTCCGGGAGTTCGGCCTTTACTGCTGGTCAGACGATCCAGCCAGAGATGCGCCGGTAAAGGAAAACGATCACGCAATGGACGATATACGGTATTTCTGTATGACCGTAATGGGGAGGAATTATGAAAAAGTGGCTGATTAACCGATTTTTGCCCATGTGGGCGAAGGAAACAGTGTTTCGGGAGAACCGGAAGCTGAAGCACCAAAACCGCCAGTTGTCCCGGCAGATTCGGGAACTGGAAAGTTATATCCGGGGTATGCATCGTGTCTGCCCCAGAGTGATTATTAAAACGGGAGGAGAACAATGAATATTACCACCTATCAGGAAGCTTTTGGCGCAGCGGATGTGACCAGCCGAAAAATGCGCCAGGCGCTGCAGCAGTGGCAGACGCTGTATTATCGCAGCGCTGTGACAGATGGGGAGGACCCCTGCCAGCGCATCGCCTACACCATCGTCAACAAGCTGGTCCGCACCACCTTTGCCGAGTATAGCGCTCATGCGGTTGACCCCTTTGCGGCATCGGTTGTGCAGGCGCTGGATAAGCAAAAGGAGCAGGCCATCCAGCTGGCGCTGGTGGAGGGCGAATGTTATCTCAAGCCATGGCTCCGGGACGGCAGCTTTGACTTTACGGTGATTCCCCGGAGCAACGCTCTGATTTTTGCCCGGGATCCTGCCGGTTGTCCCACGGACATCGGCACCGTGGAAAAAAGCAGCTTTGGCAATGCCTACTATACCCTTTTGGAGCGCAGAACCGCCAACCCCGACGGTACGATGACCATTCGCAACCGGCTGTTTAAGTCCTATGACAGCGCAATGCTGGGTCAGCCGGTGGCGCTGTCCAGCCATCCGGATTACCGGCTTTTGGCTGAAGTTTGCAGCTATCCCGCCCAAGTGGGTGTGGGTCTGGTGCAGCTGCGTACCCCTATGCTCAACTGTGTGGACGGCTCTGCCGACGGTGTCAGCGTATTTGCCGCTGCCGCCGGTCTCATCCATGCCATCGACCGCAACGAATATCTGCTCAGCGGAGAGTTTGAGCGTGGACAGAGCCGGGTGTTTACCTCCTCTGACCTGCTGGACGAGAACAAGGGTCTGAGTCAGAACCTGTTTGTGGGTCTGGACGAGGATGTGGAACGGGTGGGCATCACCGTGTTCTCGCCCCAGCTCCGGGAGCAGTCCTTCCTTAACCGCAAGCAGGAGTATCTGCGCAATGTGGAGTCGGTGATCGGTCTGAAGCGTGGCCTTCTGTCCGATGCCAATGTGGAGGAGCGCACCGCCACGGAGATCGCCTCCAGCCAGGGCGAGCATGCCCTGACCGTGCTGGACTTTCAGCGCATGTGGGAAAGGGCAGTGACACAGTGCGTGGTGATGTGCGCCCGGCTGGGAAAGCTTTTTCACATTCCCGGCGCAAAGGAGGATGCCGTCAGTATCGACTGGGGCAACGGTGTGCTCCACGATGAAAGCGCCATTTGGGAGGACTACAAGGATATGGTCGCCAAGGGCATGATTTCGCCGGAGGTGGCGCTGGGCTGGCGCTTTGGTATGCCGGCGCAGTCTCAGGCAGACCGGGCGGCGATCCGGGCAAGGTTCATGCCGAAATAATATAACGCAAAACGCAAAACGCAAAACGAAGGTGTCGGCTCTGCCGACGATTGAAATGACAAAGAAAAATAATTATCAATTATCAATTATCAATTCTTAATTTTTAATTCTTAATTCTTAATTATTTATCGAGCTAACGCTCGAAGTGCAAAGTGAAATTTGCTGTGGCCCAGCGTAATAAAAGGCCGGCGCAAGAGGGGCGAGCCTCGTAAAAAAGGCGTAGCGCAGAAAGGAAAACATATGAAAAGAGAGTTTTTGCAGAACTTCAAGGTAGGCGAAAACAGCCTGCCCAAGGAGATCATCGATGCCATTATGGAGCAGAACGGCATGGATATCCAGCAGGCCAAGCAGTGCGCGGATGTGTGGGAAAATAAGTACAACCAGGCAGTTACGGCACATGCGTTGGAGCTGGAGAAAATGCGTCTGGAATCCAATCTGGCAGCGGCTGTTCAGCGCACCGGCGGCAGAAGCGTGAAAGCCATCACCGCTATGCTGGACATGGAGGAAATTGCAAAAGCCCAGGACATTCCTCAGGCGCTGGACGCAGCGCTGGGGGAACTCCGGAAAGAAAACGGCTGGCTGTTTGACCAGCCTACACCGCCACCCTACGCCCGGTTTACCGGCAGCGTTTCCGGTGGTGAAAGTGAGCCTGTTACTTTGGCAGGCGCACTGCGAGAGCGCATGAACAAAACCGACTAACGGAAAAGGAAAGGAAATGAAATTATGATTACTTTGAATGATGCTAAGATCGGTATGGCAGACAAGGTGGATATGGCGGTTGTGGACATGTTCCGCCGCAGCTCCCAGCTGCTGGACAAGCTGCCCTTTGACAATGTTATCAGCCCCGGTACCGGCGGCTCTACTTTGACTTACGGCTACATCCAGCTCAAGTCCCCCTCTACCGCCGATGTCCGCACCGTTGGCAGCGAGTATGCCCCCGGTGAGGCAAAGAAGGAAAAGAAAACCGCCAACGCGGTGATCATGGGCGGCGCATTCCAGATCGACCGTGTTCTGCAGAACACCGCCGGCGCAGCCGACGAGGTGGCATTCCAGGCAGAGCAGAAGATCAAGGCTACTGCCAACTGCTTCCATGACCTGGCCATCAACGGCAAGGCAGATGTCCACGGCTTTGACGGTCTGAAGGCTCTGCTGTCCGGCACTGCCAACGAGCTGACCTCTGAAGTCAGCATCGCAACCTCCGCAGAGCTGGATGAGAACTACAACGCATTCCTGGACGAGATGGATGCATTCCTGGCAACTCTGGACGGCAAGCCCGACCTGCTGCTGATGAACACCCAGATGCTCATCAAGCTGCGCAGCGTGGCACGCCGTGCCGGTTACTACGAGCGCACCAACGACGATTTCGGCAATGCGGTTGAAACCTACGCCGGTATCCCCATGCTGGATATGGGCAAGCACTTCAACGGCAGCGAGTCTGTGGATGTGATCCCCACCGAGTCCGGCAAGACTGCCATTTACGCAGTATGCCTGGGTCTGGACGGCTTCCATGGCATTTCTCCCATGGGCAGCGGTGTGATCAACTCCTACCTGCCTGACATGAGCGCTCCCGGCGCAGTCAAGACCGGCGAGGTGGAGCTGGTAGCAGGCGTGGCGCTGAAGAACACCCTGAAGGCAGCTGTCCTGAAGGACATCGCTGTGGGTTGATCTTATGACTGGCTACAGCTTTTACACCGACGTTTACATGGGCAGTGAACTGTCTGAAAAGGAATTTGCTGACCGCGCCCGGCTGGCAGAGGCTGTGCTGGACAAGTTTTGCCGGGTCTACGGGGCAATTTGCCCCGGCCCGGACAGCCGGGACATGGCGGTTTGCGCCATGGCAGAGACTGTCAGCCGTTACTACCGCAGCGCCGGTGTCAGTTCCGCCTCCGTGGGCGGCGTGTCTGTCCGCTATGAAAACGGTGGCTCTTTGACCCGTCAGCTCTATGAGCAGGCACGGATCTATATGGATTTCCGCCGGGGGGTGGTGTGATGCGTTACCCCCTGTGTGACCGGACGGTGACGGTGTACCATCAGGAAAACGGCATGGTCAGCCGCCGGGTGGCGGAAAACTGTTTTTACCGCTGGGAGGACGCTTGCCGGGAGGATGGTCAGGGCATAAGCTTTGGCAGAAAATTTCTGCTGGTGCAGCCGGGAGAAATGCCCATCTATCCCGGTGACAGAATTTTGGACGGTATTGGGCCGGAAACCGTGGACTGGGAGGCTTTTATCCCGGAAAATGTGCCGGGGCTGTCTGTGGCAGGGTATGCCACACCCCGGTACTTCGCCGGCAGGCTCTGCCATTACGAGGCGGGTCGCCGGTAAACAGAAAAGAGGTGCAACAGCATGGCTTATTATATTGACGGCGAGAAATTGCCGGAGCTGGGCGGCAGCGTTACGCTGCAGATGACCGATCTGGAGTCCGGAGAAACCGGCCGGGATGAGGCTGGATTTTTCCACCGGGCGGTACTGCGGCAGGGTCTGCGCAGCTGGGAATTTTCCTACCGGGAACTGACGCCCCGGGCATACACAGCGCTGATGGCGCAGCTGCCGAGAAAAGACAGCTTTTTGCTTAAAGGCGATAGCGATGCGGTGCGCTGCTGGCTGGCAAGCCTGGAGGCTTCCCGGGCAGAGTCGCTGAAAGGCCCGGTTTACCGGCTTTGCTTCACGGTGAAGGAATGCTGAAAAAGGGTCGGGGGCAACGCTCCCGACCCGAAAGTGGAAAAGAGGGAATCTATGCTTAGAACATTGATCGTGCTGCCCGACGGCACAGAAATATTTTCCGGCGCACCCGGGGCGGCGGTGGTCAGTGCAGAGCTGACCCGGGCGGTGAATACCGGCAAAGAACTGACCTTGGGCGGTATTCGGCCGTCGGTGCTGGATTGCCGGATCATAGAGGCTGCCGGTGTACAGATCCTACCCGGTCAGTGGCTGCAGGTGTATCGCTCTGACGGAAGCACACGGCAGTTAGCCGGTAATTTCCTGGTCAGTCAGACACAACGCAAAAGCGGCGGCATCCTGCGGTTTCAGGCAGAGGATTGTTTATGCCGGCTGGAGCAGGATGTGTCTGATTGGCTCGCTGAACTGGAGGGCTGGCCCTTTACCTTGCAGGAGCTGGCAGAGCGTGTTTGCCAGCAGTGCGGCCTGACCCTGGATGCGACGGATATGCTCAACGGCGGCGTGCCGGTGGACAAGATCGCCGGCAGAGGTATTACCGGCAGCCGGCTGCTTGGCTGGATCGCAGCGCTGGGCGGCTGCTTTGTTACGGCTGAGGGAACCAATCAGGTGCGGTTTGGCTGGTATGCGCCGGCGGATCGTACCCAAATCTGCCCCACGGCTGACGAGGGCGCGGTCTATGATAAGGGCAATCTGTTGCTGCCGGATGTTTCCGGCGTTTGGTCGGCAGGGGAGCTTACCCTGACCGGTCATGGCTTTTCCGCCGTGTATGATAACGGGGATCTTGCCCTTACCTTCCCCCGAACATTTTTCTACTACGCCAACAGTCTGACCCGGGGCGTGGCGGTACAGCCCATTCAAAGCGTACTGCTGCGGCAAAATGACAATGCCTCTGTGGTATCTTATCCCCCTGCAGAGGACGGCGCCAATGTTTATCTGATGGAGGGTAATGCGTTGCTGGGCGGCATGGCGCAGGAGCATCAGCAAGCGGTGGCGCAGGCGTTGTATCAGCGGTTGGCGGCGCTGGCGTACACCGCCTGTACATTGGAAGTGCCTGCAAGCAGCAATATTCTGCCCGGACAGATGGTAAGTGTCACCGATTCGGAGGGCAGCTATACCATGGCGGTGATGCATGCCCATACAAAAAACGGCCGCACACAACTGACCTGTACCGGCTCTGCCCGACGGGATGACCCGGAAGCGCTGCGGGATCTGCAGATCCAGGCGCAAAGCGGAAAATTCCTGTCGCTGGATATGGCGGTGGACGGCTTGGAACTGCAGACGGGAGAAAATGCCCAGTGGCTATCCCGTTTGGAGCTGGATACGGAGCATCTGCGCACCCGTGTCACTCGGCAGGAGGAAAATGAGGGTATACTTACCCAGCGTTTATCCGATATTGAGCAGACTGCCGCCGGGCTGGATATTTCTGTCAAGACCATTCAGACCGATGGCGTTGACCGGGTGGTGACCAAGTCCGGCTACAGCTTTACCGACGAGGGTCTGATCATCTCCAAGCAGGGACATCAGATGCGCAACCTTTTGGATCATACGGGCATGTATGTGACCCGTGACGGGGAAGTGATTCTCCAAGCCAGCCACCGGGGCGTGGAGGCTACGGATGTGACGGTGCGCAATTATCTGATCGTGGGCGAGCATTCCCGGTTCGAGGATTATGACGGCGGCACAGCCTGTTTTTATATTTAATTGTGATACAGCAAAGGAGTTACTATGGCACTGCAAACCAAGGATTTTTCTGTGACGAAAAAGTCGTCCGGCGGCGGTATTACCTATACCTTTACCATCCGGGTCACGGAAAACAGCATTAATAAAGAAAATAATACTTCCAATCTGACGGTAAAGGCGATCCTGAAGCAGTCTTACTCCGGAACGGCATTCTCCACATGGTTTACCGGTGTCAGCTGCTCTTTGGACGGCAGTCAGATATTCTCCGACTATGTACAGCGCAGGCTGGATGGCACGTCGGAGCATGTATATTACACCTGGACGGGAAATGTATCCCATAAGGCAGACGGCACGCTGACACTGCCGGTGTCCGGAAAGTTCTGGCAGAGTGTATACGAGAGCTTCTCGCCGCCTGCCATGTCGGTTTCCGGCAGTATGGTTTTGACTACGATCCCCCGCGCCAGCAGCGTTACCGCATCCGATGCCAATATCGGCGGTGTGACCGCCATCGCCATCGCCGACCAGGGCGGCTTTACCCACAGCCTTGCCTACAGCTTTGGGGAATTGACCGGGTATCTTACCCCCGGGGGTGTTAAGGATACGGAAACGAAATTTTCGGATAAAACATTGTACTGGACTGTCCCGGAATCGTTCTACTATGAAATTCCGGACAAAAAGTGGGCAAAATGTACATTAACTTGCTACACCTGGTCGGGCAGTACCTTGGTGGGACAGAGCAGCACCACCTTTCTGGCTACCGCAGCGGAAGCCAACTGCGCTCCCACCATCACCGGTACGGTGAAGGATATCAACGAAAAGACTCTGGCGCTGACCGGGGATGAAAATGTGCTGATCCGCTACCATTCCACTGCCCAGTGCGATGTGCAGAGCCAGGCTTACTGCGGCGCAGATATCACCAGTAACCGTGTAAACGGAAGCCTGATCGTGGACAATGTAAAGCGGATCGAAGATGTGGAAACCGGTGCATTCCAGTTCGTGGCAAGAGATACCCGGGAATGGTACGGCTATTACGATGTGGAATTGGAAATGATCCCATATACCCGACTGACCTGCAATCCCGTGGTGCGCCGCCTTTCTCCCGGTGAGGATACGGTGGAGGTAACCCTGTCCGGAAAAATGTTTTTGGGTAATTTTGGCTTGGCAGAGAACGAAATGACCCTGTCCTGTCAGGTCAACAGCCATAACCCTGTGGATGTACAGGTGACTATGGACGATACCGGCGCTTATACGGCAACGGTGCTTTTGGAAATTGACTACACTACCAACAACACCCTGACGGTGGTGGCAAAAGACCTTTTGGATCGGGTCAGCGTAAAAATGACGGTACAGAAAGGTACGCCGGTTTTCAACTGGGGCGAAAACGGATTTTATTTCCATGTACCGGTGAGCTGTGATCAGGCTGTTTCCGGGGTGTACCTGCGGACGGTCAGAGTGTGGAACGCCGACCGGACGATTCGGCTGCAGAGCAAATTTCAGACCTGGGGTGAGAGCGGTATTCGGCAGAGCGTGCTGCTGTTCGGAAGCCGTAACGGCACACCGGTGCTGGGCACGTTGGTCATCAGCAGAAACGGCGTGTTCACCTGGCAGGGCACACCGGCAGTGACTGCCACGGCGTTGGAAAACGGTATTTTGGAGATCGATCTGGGCGGCGGCGCTTTTGACATGTTTACGCTGATCTCCCCGGAGCCCATTACCGTTATTTAGGAGGAAAATATGGAAATTGTAAAAACATTGACTGTAGAGGGTCAGACCTATCAGATCTGTGACCCCGAAGCGGCACGGATCGATGACGGTGCAGTGGGCGCAGATGCGTGGTCTGCCAAAAAGCTCATTGACACCCTTTGTCCTGCTTTTACAGCGGAGGGTCAGCCGGCGGTGTGCAATCCGGTGGAGGGATATCCTTTGTGTGTAACGACCAAGATCCAGCCGGTGCAGTCCGGGACACCTGCGCCCCAGAATCCCTGCCCCATTACCGGTCACACGGAGATCACCCTGGCGCTGACCAACGGCACGGACAGCCGGGAGCAGACAGCGTCGCTGGGGCAGACAGTTTATTACGGCGAGTATGACTGGAATACCGGTCTTTTGACCGTTACCTATAAAATGCTGACGCTTACCGGTACAGAGAATGTCTGGAAAGTGGCAGCAACAGACATATATACCACAACGCTGATTAATGACCATGTGGCAAACAGTCAGGGCATTACCGGCATTTGTTCCCATGTGCCCCAAAACCAGCAGGATAGAGTGCGTATTGACAGCGGTTACCTTACGCATGCCAATGCGGCTATCGGCGGCTTGTCTTTTAACAAATTGGTGGCGAACTGGGGTCTTTTGGAGTGTTCCGTGGAGGCGTGGAAAGCGTTTTTGGCAGAGCAGTATGCTGCCGGCACACCGGTACAGATACTGTATAAGCTGAAAAATCCGGTAACCGTACAGCTGGATCCGGAAACCGTAACGGCTTTGGCAGGGGAAAATTCTTTGCAAGCCAATACCGGTGCGGTAGTGGTTACCGGCAGACAGGATCTGCGTTCACTTTTGCAAGTGGACAGCATACAATAAACAGAGGTGAACATTATGTTTAAGATTGCATTTTGCGCCGGGCATTATTTGGAAACCCCCGGCAAACGGATTCCCGCAGAGCTGGACGATGCCCAGACCCGGGAATGGGTGCTCAACGACCGGGTAGCCCGGTATTTTGCCGCTGCTGCCAGAGGTTATGAAAATGTGCAGCTGCTGCGTACCGACGATTCCACCGGCAAGACCTTTGTGGACATCCCCCAGCGCACTGCCGGGGCAAATAACTGGGGCGCAGACCTATACATCGATATGCACCACAATGCCGGTATTGGCGGCGGCAAGGGCGGCGGTGTGGAGATTTTCTGCTACCCCGGCTCTGAAAAGGGTAAGGCTTACCGGGACGCCATTTATGAGGCGGTGGTGCAGGCTGGCGGTCTGAAGGGCAACCGGGCAAACCCCTTGCAGGAAAAGAAGTTCGATTCTTTGTCCCTGACGGTGATGCCGGCGGTGCTGGTGGAGTACGGCTTTATGGACTCTGTCACTGATGCGCCCATCATTTTGCAGGAAAGCTATGCCGAAAAGGTAGGCTATGCCACCATGGAAGCGGTGGCGAAGGTGGCCGGTCTGACAAAGAAGACTGCGCCTTCGGCATATTCCCGTGAGCAGTTTGTAAAGGATGTGCAGGCGGCAACCGGCGCAAAGGTGGATGGTATTCCCGGCCCGGAGACATTCTCCAAGACCGTGACCCTTTCTGCGGAAAAGAATGATACCCATGCTGCGGTGAAGCCGGTGCAGAAGTATCTGGCGGCGCTGGGTTATGAGGAGGTAGGCGCTGCCGACGGCATCGCCGGCCCGAAATTTACTGCGGCGGTCAAGGCATTCCAGCGGGACAACGGCTGTGTTACCGACGGTGAGATCACCGCCCGGAACAAGACCTGGCGCAAGCTGCTGGGCATGGAATAATATACTGGGGCGACCTTTCGCCCCTACATATACGAATGAGGAACGAAAATGAACGAAGCGGTAATCGTGGCATTGATCACCGGCGGCATGAGCCTTGCCGGTGTGGTGGTGACCTGCCTTGCCACCGCCCGAAAAAATGAGCAGACCATTAAAGTGACCCAGGCGGTGACGGATACCCGGCTGGACGAGTTGACCCGGGAAGTCCGGGCGCATAACGACTTTGCCCAGCGAGTGCCGGTGATGGAGGAAAAGCTCAAGTCTTTCAGTCATCGCCTGGCTGCGCTGGAACGGCAATAGGAGGAAGTATGAAAAAGCTGTTGGAGAATTTCGCCAACCTGGTGAAAGTCAAGACCATTGTGACACTTTCCGTGGCAACGGTGTTTGTAACGCTGGCGCTCCGGGGTGATATTACAGCGGATAATGTAATGGTGGTTGTGTCCATGGTCATTTCTTTCTATTTTGGCACACAACACGAGCGGGCGGACAGTGTCCGCTGACAAACTCGCATTCAAGTGGTGGATATGGGGTAGGTTTACGCCCGGTAACGGCAGTGAGAGGTTGCGGTAGGTTTTAAGGTGGACAGTGTCCGCTGACAAACTCGCACGGAAGCAATACCGGATCGCAGTGTAAGTGCCCGGTGACGATAGAGGGAGAATGCGGCAGGTTTTCAAACCGGCAGTTCCGGGTGACGACCTGCAAGAACCTCTGCAAAGGTTGCGTTTTATGCTGGAATTTATGCAAAATCGCTGCTGCGGTGGGCTTGGGATGAAGGAAGTTTGCATTTTTCTTGCAAAGATTCCGCCTTTTTGGTAAAAAACTTGTTGCATAGCGGATATGAATCTGCTAAAATGGTGGCAGATTTTTATTAGGAGGAATTTACCAATGGCATATCTTGACGAAATTAAACAGCGTGTGATCGACCAGAACCCCGGCATGCCCGAGTTCCATCAGGCAGTTGAGGAAGTTCTGGAGTCCCTGCGTCCCGTGATCGAGCGCAACGAGGAGCAGTACCGCAAGGTGGCTCTGCTGGAGCGTTTGACCACCCCCGAGCGTGTGGTCATGTTCCGTGTTCCCTGGGTCGACGACCAGGGTCAGGCACATGTGAACAACGCATACCGTGTGCAGTTCAACGGCGCAATCGGCCCCTACAAGGGCGGTCTGCGTTTCCACCCCACTGTTAACCTGAGTGTTATGAAGTTTTTGAGCTTCGAGCAGAACTTCAAGAATGCTCTGACCGGTCTGCCCATGGGCGGCGCTAAGGGTGGTTCTGACTTCGACCCCAAGGGCAAGTCTGACCAGGAGATCATGCGTTTCTGCCAGAGCTTCATGACCGAGCTGTACCGTTACATCGGCGCTGACGAGGATATCCCCGCAGGCGATATCGGTGTAGGCGGCCGTGAGATCGGTTACATGTTCGGCCACTATCGCCGCATCCGTGGCGCATACCAGGGCGGCGTGCTCACCGGCAAGGGTCTGAGCTACGGCGGTTCTATCGGTCGTACCGAGGCTACCGGTTACGGTCTGCTGTACCTGACCGACGAGCTGCTCAAGTGCAACGGCCGTGACCTGAAGGGCCTGACTGTTGCTGTTTCCGGCGCCGGCAATGTGGCTACCTACGCCATCGAGAAGGCATGGCAGTTGGGTGCTAAGCCTGTTACCTGCTCCGATTCCACCGGCTGGATCTACGATCCCGATGGCATCGATGTGGCTACCCTGAAAGAAGTCAAGGAAGTTCGCCGCGCTCGCCTGACTGAGTACGCTGCTATGCGTCCCAATCCTCAGTACCACGAGGGTAAGGGTGTGTGGACCGTCAAGTGTGACAT
>JAZRQK010000038.1:0-4966 GCA_045649665.1 Faecousia sp.
GCCTATCCAGCGTGAGCAGATATCCAAAGGCTCTGCTAGAGCAAGGGCGGTCTACGGCGACCTTCTTGTAGCGGCAGAAGCACTCCTTGCCTTTGTCAAGACCTGTAAAGGCCGCACCAATAAGGACAACGCAAAGCTTGCCTCTCAGATCCGCAATCTGATTGAAAAGTGGAAGTGATATATGCAATTATCTTACCTTTCGGTTATACAAAGAATGATGTGATGTTCTTCTAGTAATTAGAAATCATATTAAGAGGGAAATCCCAAGAGCGGCCAGAGAAAATTATTAGGTAGCAATTCGTTGAAATGAAAAAATGCTCTTCCAGCAGTCTAATTGGGCGAATGTTTTGCGAACTACAGAATATGTATCTTGCCTGGCCCGAAAAGAAGTGCCGCTGGTTTCGTCAGGTGCTAATGCGACACTTTCTAAAATGTTTTGAGGTGTTTCGACAAAAACCACTGCGTCCTAACTTGACACAAGCAGAAGGCTTCATCCTCGGCGTCGGCGCAAAGATGTTCTCCTGTTGCGGTGCCCGGCGAATGTCCTCGGCGCTGGTGCGCCTCCGTCCTTCGCCGACCGCGGCCACTCGCTCAAGTCGCTTGGCTCCGCCCCCGGCGGCGCTCCCATCGCTCCCCATCGCCGGGCCGGTGATCGTCTATGGTGTGTCTGCAAGCGTAGTCTATGGACTGATTTATTGGATAACCACGTTGTTCTAACAAAAAGGGGTGAACGGAGTTCACCCCTAAAAATTTAAATTCTGAAAACTCTGGTAATTTAAATGATATGATCAAAACCGCCAAGAGTTCCGACAACAAATAATTGTGGGAAATAAGGATGATTTGTTGCGCTGGAGTGTAATCTAAGCGAACCGTCATGCTGTAATATGTATTTTGCACAGGGATTATTCCCTGGATCAAAAAACTCTACATATGTGTCAGTGAGCTTATGATTAACCCAAGTTCCACCACCGCCGCCTACGTAGTATCTCTCTCCCTCGTAATCAATGAATATCTCATGGGAACCTATATTAGGATCATTTACATCATTGCAATACCAGAATTGGATGTACTCATATCTATCTCCGCTCCATTCCAATTCTATGGTGGTGAGATAGTCCTCTTGTTTTTCAATGCGCATATAGTTTTCATTTTTGAAATACTCTATAGGGTTAACAATATCTTCTTTTCCACAAATTGAACATTTTCCGGAGTCATACTTATGTTCGGTGGGGTTTCCTTCTGTTGCACCGCAGGTGTTACAGGTTGTTGGCGCAATGCAGGTAGCATCTGTCCAACTATGCCCATTAGCTTTTCCTTCTGTTACACCGCAAGTGCTGCAGGTTTTTGGTGCGGTGCAGGTTGCGTCCTTGTAGCTATGACCAGCTGCACTGCCGTTGGTCGCTCCACACTTGGTGCAAGTCTTGGGGGCAGTGCAGGTTGCATCCTTGTAGCTGTGGCTGCATGCGGTGGGGGTGGTTGGTGTTTCAGTTGGTTTCGTAGTGGGTCTTTCAGTCGGCTTGGTAGTTGACTCCTCGGTGGGAGCGTTTGTGGATTCTGTAGTAGGTGTGGTGGTTGGCTCTTCGGTAATAGCTTGTGTGGTTTCTGTTGTGCCATCTGTTGATTCTTCTGTGTTGTCAGTGGTGGCTTGGCTGGGAGTAGTGCTGGGGTCGATGTTCTGCGTGTCGTTCTTGCCGCAAGCACACAGGCTTAGCAGCATAACAAGCACAAGAAGCAAGGACAATGCTTTTTTCATTGCTGTTCCCTTTCTTTCCATAAAATGAAAAAGTGCGCAGCCGAAGCTGCGCACGAAAAATGCAGCTTCATCCTGCTGCGACACAGTTCACTCCTACAAACAGGCAATGACGATAAAGCGTACATTTTTACACAAAAAGTATGCCTATCTACGAAAATATTAAACTGTGTCGCAGGAATATTTTAGCACTAGCATTCAAACAATGCAACAATTTTGTTGAAATTTAGTCCTAATAGAACACCAACTAATGGGTCCTAAGTTGATACAAGCAGAGGGTTTTATCCTTGGCGTCGGCGCAAAGATGTTCTCCTGTTGCGGTGCCCGGCGAATGTCCTCGGCGCTGGTGCGCCTTCGTCCTTCGCCGACCGCGGCCACTCGCTCAAGTCGCTTGGCTCCGCCACCGGCGGCGCTCCCATCGCTCCCCATCGCCGGCAACCGGACGGCGGACGAACTGAATCTATTAGGTGCGACCCTGACCCAATTGGGCGATACGCTGATTACCATTGCCACACAAAGAAGCATTTGTGAAAATGAAGCGAAAAAAGATTGACCGGAGTGCTTATCTTGACGGTAAAATGCCGATGTGATATATTGGTTTTACGAATGAAAATAAGTAGGTACGATATGCGGAATTTAACGGAATTAAAACCTCATATACGGCAGGTGTGGCGGTTAAGTCTGCCGGCGATCCTGACCCAGATCACCACCATCGTGATGCAGTACATAGACTCTGCTATGGTAGGTGCGCTGGGCGCAAATGCCTCAGCTGCTATTGGTTTGGTGGCTTCCAGTACTTGGCTGATGAATGGCATCACCCATTCGGTGTCTGCCGGTTTTGCCGTGCAGGTGGCGCACCATATCGGCGCAGAGGAGGACACCAGCGCCAGAAATGTGGTGTGGCACGGATTGGTCAGCGCATTGGTATTATCCGGCTTTCTTTGCTTATTTGGCGCAGCTATCAGCGGCTTTCTCCCGGTTTGGCTGGGAGGAGATGCCACGATACAAGCGGATGCGGCGGCGTATTTTTTTGTGTTTGCCCTGATGCTGCCCCTTTCTCAGGTCAACCACTTGTGCGCATCTTACTTACAGTGCTGCGGCGATATGATCACCCCCAGTATTCTTAACTCCGCCATGTGTGTGCTGGATGTGATCTTTAATGCGATCTTTATTCCAAAATATGGCGTTCTGGGCGCTGGCATCGGCACGGCGCTGGCTTGCGTTGTGATCAGTCTGGTTATGGCATGGCGCTGCTGTATCAGTAACCGTCGGCTTTCTCTCCGCCGCCGGGAGCGTGGCGCTTTCTGCCCGGAAATTTTGAAAAAAGCGTTCCGCATCGGTGCGCCCCTTGCTGTCCAGGAGATTGCCATGTGCGGCGCTATGGTAGTATCTACGGCAATCATTGCGCCGTTGGGGTCTGTTGCTATCGCTGCCCATTCCTTTGCCATTACCGCTGAAAGTTTGTGCTATATGCCCGGCTACGGCGTAGGCTCTGCCGCCACCACGGTGGTGGGCAGAAGTGTGGGCGCAGGGGATATGGTTTTGGCAAAGCGCTACGGCAATATCTGCACCGCTATGGGCGGCATCCTGATGGGCGCAACGGGCCTTGTGATGGCGGTTGCCTGCCCGTGGGTGTTTATGCTGCTGACCCCGGTGCAGGAGGTCAGAGAGTTGGCTGCGCAGGTGCTGCGGATAGGCTTAGTCGCAGAACCGTTGTTTGGCATTTCCATTGTGGCTGCCGGCGCACTCCGTGGAACGGGTGATACTTTCGTACCCAGCATGATGAACCTGGCGAGCATTTGGGTGGTGCGTGTAGGTTTGGCGCTGGTGCTGGTGAAGCTGCTGGGACTGCACGGCATGTGGATCGCTATGGCGACGGAACTGTGTGTCCGTGGTATTCTCATGCTCTACCGGCAAAATACTTCCCGGTATTATCATACAAATACAGTATCTGAAAAACCTATTTGAAATTAGCATAACCTATGCTATACTGATAATGTAGATATATTATTAAATAAGAAAGGTAGGATCGATATGTTGAAATATGAGATTGAAGGCGGCAGCTTGCCGGTAGTGATTTGCTACCCTGAGGCAGGTCAGACGATTTGCACACAGAGCGGCGCTATGAGCTGGATGACGCCCAACATGCACATGGAAACCAACAGCGGCGGCGGAATCAAGAAAATGCTGGGCAGATTGCTTTCCGGTGATTCTATCTTTATGAATGAATACACACCCCAGGCGGGTAGCGGTATGATCGCATTTGCAGCGTCGTTCCCCGGCAGCATTATTCCTTTTAATGTGACGCCTGGAAATGGCTTGATCGTGCAGAAAAGCGGCTTCCTTGCTATGGAAAAGGGTCTTGAGCTGTCCATGTATTTCCAGAAGTCCTTGGGCGCCGGTTTCTTTGGTGGTGAAGGCTTTATTCTGCAGAAAATCACCGGCGAAGGCATGGTGTTTGTGGAGATCGACGGCTACTGCAAGGAGTACACCCTGATGCCCGGCGAGAGCATCGTGGTGGACACCGGCTATCTGGCCGCTATGAGCGAGAGCTGCACCATGGATATTCAGATGGTGCATGGGGCAAAGAACATCTTCTTCGGCGGCGAAGGCCTGTTCCACACCGTTATCACCGGCCCCGGCAAGGTGTATATCCAGAGTATGCCCATCATCCAGATTGCCAACCGCCTGGCTCCCTATCTCCCCTCCTCCGACTCCGATTCGGACGGCGGTATCAAAATTAACTTCGGCCACGATTAACCATCCCATCGACCTGCGGAAACAGCCGCAGGTCGATTTTTTGTTGCCAAATGAATATATACATCGTTTATGCATAAAATACACAGATTTTCGCAAAAATATGCAATAAAATGCGCAAAATCTATTGACAAAGCCGTATATAGTGATATAATATGCACTGTTGCTACTGTGAAGCGGATGAATACGCCGCATAAATATCCAAGACATCAAGGAGGATATCCCCATGAATAAAGAAAACATCAAGAAGGTTGTGCTGGCCTACTCCGGCGGTCTGGACACCTCCATCATCATCCCCTGGCTGAAGGAGAATTACAACAACTGCGAGGTCATCGCTGTGGCCGGTAACGTGGGTCAGGCAGACGAGCTGGACGGCTTAGAGGAGAAGGCGATCAAAACCTGCGCCTCCAAGCTGATCGTGGCGGATCTCACCGACGAGATGGTGGACGACATCATCAA
>JAZRQK010000039.1:0-20767 GCA_045649665.1 Faecousia sp.
GGGGACCCCCCCGGGGTGTCGGAACCCCCCCCCCCCCACCAAAAAACCCCCCCCCTTAGGGTGCGGGCTTTTTATTTAGTTCTCGTTGCTTGCAGCAATGATCTTGTCTTTCTCTTTATAGGCAGAGCAAATCACAAACTGGAACACCACACAGCAAACAACCATTAGAATACTGTAGATCAGAAATGCCGGCTTATAAGAGCCAAACTTGTCATAGCACAAATTGACCACCGGGGCGCCTAATGCATAACCGCTATAGTTCATAGCAATAAACATACCCAAAAGCTTATCATAGGAGGCATTGCCGAACAGATCATTGACGATCAGCGGAATGACCAATGTTTCCAAGGGAAGCGATAGCGCATAGAGCAGCGCAAACACCAATGCTAAGACCATACCTGTAGTACTGGATGTAATAAACAGCATAACAGCAAAAGCCAATGCGCCTGCAACCTGACAAATAATCATCATACGGCTCAAACCAAAGCGATCGTAGATCGCGCCTACAAGCACCTTTGTCACTGTCAGCGTCAGCGAAAACACACTAGCAACTGTAGCAATAAAAGCAACATCGACCTTAACATCCTTCAGGTGGGCAGCATAAACAGAATTGATGCCCTGAAGCATAAAGCCGGTAAGAAACACAATCGCACCGCCTACAAAAAAGGCTGGCATTTTAATAGCTTTGCGATATTCGATGCCGCTCCAGGCTGCGCTTGCGGACCTTTTAGCTTTTGCGGGAACTACATCAGCATTATCATCCTTAGGCCGTTCACGGAGAACCAGCACCACAACTGCTCCTACCAGAAACATAGCTGCTGCTATAAACAGATAGGCATTTCGATAACCAAAGGGGTTGCCCTCCTGATTGATCATAGGCGACACGATCTGGGCAGCCAGTGCGCCGCCAACACCGTTAGCAGCAAATACAATACCGGTATATTTACCGATGTCTTTCTTAAACCAGCGGCGAATAATACTGCTGGTCATAGAGCCGGAAGTAAATGTCAGACCCACACCCAGCAGAACACCGCCCAAATAGAACAAGGGCAGAATATTGGCCGTGGCATACAGCAGCATGGAACCTACCAAGCAGAGAAATCCAAAAGCCACCATCTTGCGCACACCAAATTTATTGAGCAGCGTTCCAAAGAATACGCTGATCAACGCAGATGCTACATATCGGCAGCTGTCATTGATAGAAAACAGACTTCTGGGGATCTCCAGCGCTTCCGTGATCGCAGACAGAAAAAGGCCCTTATTGCCACTACAAAAACCCAAAGCAAAGAAAGTCATAACAAAGCACGCTGCCAATACGACCCACTTGTACTCCAATTTTCTTTTTTGCAAATTCATACAATTGCCTCTTTTTAGCATTATACTTTCTACGTTATACCACCAAGCAACTGCAAATGCAAGTAATCATTTCTTTATGCAAGCATAACATAAACTTAATGCACCCCCGAAGTCATCGCTTCGGGGGTGCCAATCACATAATATCGCTCTGATAGAATTGAATGACAAAGTCCCGGAACACCTTTTCGTCCTCTGTCAATTCATATTCCTTGCTCCAATACAGTCTGGTCCGCCATGGACGATCGTTGCCAACAATCGGTACATAACACAAAGGCAGCGTAATCGTACGGCCCGTATGATTGGTGGCGAAGGATATACCCAAACCCTTGGACACCATCTGCTGTGTCACCAAGTGAGAATAAGCATTCCCCGTTGGCATAGGTATGCCATTTTCATGGAACATAGTCTGCAGGTGATTATATAAGGGATAATTCTGCAGCGGCATGAATATAGTCTCGCCGGTCAGTTCTCTTAATTCCACAGACTCTCGTTGTGCAAAGGGATGATCCGGATGAACAACTACCACCGGAAAATCCTCAAACAGCGGAACACTTTCCAGCTTATCTGCACAAAGCACCGGTACGCTCTCCTCTGCCGCCAGCAAAAAGCTATGCTGTACAGACAGTCCATTTGCCGCTAATGCAGAACTATTTATACTGGTGCATTGCAAAGTGAAACCGGGATACTCCTCTGAAAAAGCCGTAATCAGATCCACCAGCTGGATCGTTGCCATACTGGCGATCCGCACATGCTTTTGCGGGGACAGCAGGCTTTGCTGAATCTCTGTTCTTGCGCAGTCGATAGAGGCAAACACCTGATTGACATACCGCAGCATGATCTGACCCTGCTGATTCAGCGTCACACGGTTACTGGCTCTGTCAAACAACTGCACGCCCAACTCTTTCTCTAACCGGGCGATGGATGTACTCAAAGCCGGCGCAGAAATAAACAGCGTACGCGCTGCATCAGAGATCTTGCCGATTTCCGCTACCGTCTTAAAATATTTTAGCTGCAGTAATTCCAAGTTAATGCCCCCATTTCCTGTCTGATGCTAATATCATAGCAAGAAATAAAGGTTTTTTCAACCCTAAACATATATCTATGCATAAAACACGCTAAATGCACAAGCAGGGATCACAAAGGCTGAATTATTCCACCAAGCCGTATTTTACTTTGATGCGATCCAGCTTTTCCAGCATGGGTTCTGCGGCTATAAGGATAAATATGACCGTTGCAGCAGCATGGATCAGATCCATAGGAAGTCCTGATACATAATACGCAAGCACCATATTCCAGTTGATACTTTGAGCATTATACATAAGCGCAGAAGCCGGATTCATAATGCCGCCATAAATGATGACTGCCGCAAAAGCGCCGAAAGTGGCAAGGCTGCCACGGCTGCGGCGTAATAGTCCCTTTCGGAAAAACACGCCTGCCAGAAAACCGATGATTCCCATGCTGAACATCTGCCAAGGCATCCATGGACCCTGGGAAAACAGCACATTGGACACCATCATAGTCACAGCGCCTACCAAAAAGCCGGTTTCTCCACCAAAGGCAACGCCGGAGATGATCACCAGTGCCAATACAGGTTTAAACTGGGGCAGCATAAAGAACGCTGCTCGCCCTGCCACACCAATGGCACACAACACCGCAATCGTGACCAACTCTCTTGCCTTGGGTTTTCTGCTTTCAAACACAAGAAAAAACGGCACCATACATTCAATCAGCACCAGCATAGCTGTGATATTGTAATGCTGATTGCCAAGATACATTACACCGGCAAAGACGGTCAGCGGGATACACAGCACGATCAGCACCGCTGCTACTAGGGTGCGTTTACTCAGCTTCCGCTGCTTGGCGGGGATCTGCAGCATAGCAGAGGGTGCGCTTCTTCGTCCAATGGCAGCGATGAACACACCCAGCGCAGCAATCAGCACCAGATACAGCGAGAGCTGCTGTTCGCCACTGGCGCTGATGCCTTCTTTGCCAATGAGGGCAGAAAGATCCGTGATACTGGTAGCATAGAAGAACACCAACATAGCCATCACCAAGGAAATGCTTGCTAACAGCTTGCGCCACAGGGGCAAAGGTTTTGGCTTGAAGTTTACCGCTGTTTTCTTGGGTTCAGGCAAGACGGTAGCTTCGGGAATATCCGGCTCAGTAGGAATTTCTCCACCGCAGCAACCGATAATATCAGCAACCGTCACCGCTTGGGGAATCAAGTGCCGTGCCATGCGGTTGGCAGGTGTGGTGTAGAAGCTGTTGCCGGAGAAGAACTCACGGGGTGTACCCTCTGCCACGATACTGCCATCAAAGAACAGACCGCACTTGTGAGCATACTCGGCGCAAAACGGCACATCATGGCTGACCATCAAGATGGTCACACCTTGTGCAACAAGACGGCGGAGGATCAGCGCAAAGGTCACCTTAAACTCTGCGTCAAGACCCTTGGTAGGCTCGTCCAGAAGCAGAATATCCGGCTGTGTTAAAAGCACCTTTGCCAAGGCGGTGCGCTGCTGTTCACCACCGGAAATATCATAGGGATGCCGATCCAGGAATTCCCGCAGACCGCAAAGCTCTGTGATCCGGGCAACCTCTGCATCCTGTTTTTCTTTGGGAATCTCCTCTCCCCGGAATACTTCGTACAAGTCCTCCCGGACAGTGCGTTTTACAAACAGGGTTTGGGGATTCTGGGGCAGATGGCCCAACTTACCTTGCAGGCGAACATCACCACGATAGGCAGACCGCAAGCCGGAGATTACTTTCAAGGTAGTAGACTTGCCGGCACCGTTGCCGCCCAGGATGGCATAGAACTCACCCTTGCGAAGCTTCAATGAGAACCCCTTGACCACATCTGGGGAGTCTTTCTCATAGCGGAACCAAAGGTCATCGCACTCTAAGGTTACATCCTCCGGATATACCGGGGAATCTTTTTCTGCAAGAGGAAGAAGTGTTTGTTCATCCACTCGCTGAGAAAGGAAACTGCTGCCATCACGGACGGTCATAGGGCAGTTAAGCTTCGTTTCCACTGCTGCCCAAACACGCATGGCGGTAGGCATGGCAAGAAACATTCCGCTGCCTTTATCCTTTAGCTGCAGGCCCACATTTTCCGGCTTATCATCGCAGATAATGGCGCCACCCTCCATCACGATGCCCCGTGTGGCGAAAGGAAGCGCCTCTTCCAAGCGATGCTCGGTCAGAATAATCGTCGTACCCAGTTCCCGGTTGATCTTTCCCAGCAATGCCAGGAAATCAGCGGCAGCAATGGGGTCAAGCTGTGCGGTAGGCTCGTCCAGCACCAGCACACCCGGCTGCATGGCCATGACCGAAGCAAGGCTCAAAAGCTGCTTCTGAGCACCGGATAACTCGGTGACATTCTTATAAAACCAGTTCTCAATGCCGAAGAAAGCGGCAATCTCAGCCACACGGCGGCGGATGGTGGGGGTATCGTATCCCAAGCTTTCCAAACCGAAGGCCAGTTCGTGCCACACCTTATCGGTGACCACCTGGTTTTCCGGGGATTGCAGCACGAAGCCTATCTGCTGCGCCTGCTCTCTTTGGGAGAGTTCCGATAGCAGTGTTCCTTGATACCGGATCTCACCGGAGAAAAGACCATGGGGTGTTAAACAAGATTTCAAATGCCGCAGAAGTGTGGACTTGCCGCAGCCGGAAGGGCCGCAGAGGATCACAAACTCACCTTGCTGAACCGTAAAGGATATGTTCCGAAGGGCCTTCTTCTCGCCCTCCGGGTATGTAAAATCTACATTTTTGAATGAATAGCTTTCCATTTACTCTCCTCTGCCCAGTTCAGCACCACGGGCATTAAACACAGAATCAAATAAACAAACTGAAAAGAAAGGGTTATGGCATTCAGACCGATATAGCGGATGCTGGGGAAATACCGAAAACCGAAAGCAGATACAATCATACCGGATATCAGATAAAGCCCGCAGAAACCCAGGTAAAGCAGCGCCATTTTATCCCGGTCATCGAATCGGTAGATGGAAAAGGCGGTGCGCCCCTTTAGACCATAACCCCGGCTTTTCATACTGTCAGCGGTCTCAATGGCATTTTCTAATGCCCATGTAACCATAATGGACAACACTGTAATGGCGATCTTCGTCCGCTGCCAAAGGCTACCTTCTGAAATATCTCTGCCGATGCTCCGCTGGGCATCCACTACACTATTCAGCTGCGCCTTAAACTTTGGGATAAACCGCAGTGTCATGCTCAGCACTAGCGACATAGCCGGGATGATGCGGCCAAAGAGGTAGATGAATTTATCGGAGGTAATGACCCGATTGAAGTTTAGAAACCACAGCATTACCGTGGCGATCATCACACCCGCAGAAAAGCCGTAGAGGATGCTTTCCAAGGTCAAAGGATTTCCCGTGGGGAAATACAGCAGAATGGTGATTCCTTCGTGGCTGAACGCAGGATTCATAAAGGCCGTCAGCAGCATAATAGGCAGACACCATTTGAGGGTAAAAAACACCGCTTTTTTACCCTCTGTCTGCATCGCATAGGCAGTTGCACAAGCAAGGGATATCCCTTGTGCCAGGGGGTGATTCAATGCCATAGAAAACCCGATAGCCAATGTAAAATACAAGAAATTTACAATGGGATGGTATTTTGAAAAGCGATCATTCATAAGTACCACCCATCCAATCACAACCTACATCATTACCCAAATCACAAGTAAAACGCCACTCTACTGTTTCACCGTCAGCAAGCTGATAGCGGGAACAACCGTAATTGGGATACCAGCCATTCACCCGATACATCCAACCGGAAAGACTGCCACAGTCAAACTCATACAAGTTGTGGATTCCCTCTACATAAGCACTGTTGTATACCGGTGTCCAGGAGGATTCCAGGTGGATGTTAAACTCACGGCAAACACGTTGAAGAACATCAAAAACAGATTCGCCGGCATAAAATTCCACCTTTGTAGGCGGCAAGATCACACCGTCATGGGGCAAAACCTCCAGTTTATCAGCCTCCAGGTCGGTAATATTATTCAATATTGCCGAGCACTCAATGGAGAACGTGCATGAATAGATTGTTGCTTTGTCTGCGCTTTGTCCCGGTTCTACGGGCAGGGGTTTTCCCTCCGGTATGGGATCGGTCAGATACATATCCTGCTCCGTAGTGCTGCCATCGGAATTTGGTCGGTCTGCATTTTCCACACTGTTATCCTGAAATGTGTCAGGGAGGATTATGCAGCTGCCATAGTCATCACACACGGGAAAGTTCAAAATGGTTGCCGGTGTTTCTGTGGCAGATGTGTTAAGCAGCGCAACATCCGCCACTTTCTTGCCATCATGATAGGCAGAAGCAGTCAAGGCATCCCAACGAGCATCCAAGGTAATGCTAAGCGTTGCAGGGAAACCCAGCGCCCCACCAAAAATCACTTCAATACCGCCATCATGCTTCTTAAGTTCCACAGACAGATCGGTGTTGTGGGGATCTGCAACCTGCGACCCAAAAACAATCCATTTATATTCTAATCCACCGGAAACCCCTTGGAATGTGGTTATGGCATTGTATGTGCGAATTTCATCAAACACCTGCCCGTCCACCATACCGTTATCCGGAAGCATTACCGGTTTATGGATATCAATTTCAAAGTAATTACCCTTGCAAGCCGCAAGGGAAAAAGCAGTTACAACTGCCAGAATAAATGCAAATATGCGTTTCATAAATGAAACCTCCGCTTACAAACGGTTTTCAATACACTACTTACGGGAAAGGCAGCTTTTGGCTGCCTTTCCCGGTTTTTCAGGAATTTACATCCTGCATATCATACAGCGTATTTTGACCCTTTATATATCTTTGATAAGCAATCAAAGCATAGCAACCTTGGTCTGTTGCCATAGCATCAACTTTTCCCGACTGAATGTGCTTAAAACCCGACTCACTTTCTACATAGTAAGAAAGCAGAGCATCCAGCACCGATTTGCCGTTCTTAATAAATCTGCTGTCCGTATCAGGGTCAATGCCCCAAGTGGCGCAAGCCACTACTACCTGGGCACTACTTTCACTATTCTCATCACCGAAGGTGATATAGCCGCCTTTTTCGGTTTGCAAAGCAGAAAGGCAGAAAAACGCTTCCTGCGCCGCCTGATTGACCTTTGCCTGATTTCTGTAGGGATACAAAGCCTGCAGAGCCATAGCGGTAATATCCGGATCGGAAACCTTACCTGTCAACGCCCAGCCACCATCATCTAGCTGCTTTTGAAGAATATGATCTACGCACTGTTGCCGAATAGAAGGATCGTTTGTTTGATAATTCCCCGTATCCAACGCAATCAGCGCCCAAATCGGGCCGTTAATTCCCTGTTTTAGAATCCAATTAAAATTGTCGTAGGGCGTGATCAAATTCCAACCGGCTACATTGGTTGCATCTTTGCCGATGGCAGAAAGAGCGACAATGAGTCTGGAGTTTTCAGTTGATTTCGCTCTGTGCAACGCACCGTTTTGATTGACAGAAGCTGCGGTTTGCGCAACCGCAGTTTCAATACGACTATAGTAGCCGGCAAAATAAGCATCGCCCTTTGCATAGTAGTTGCCTCGAGCCAGGCACAGCACCGTCCACTCCCCCACTAGCGTGCCAAAGTTCGGCTCCGGCACATTCACAGCCAGTTGCTTTAATACTGCATAGAGCGTTCCGTTCACGTCCTGATGCTGGGAAGCAGTGTTTTCATTTTTTACCGGTGTGTCAGTGTCAGCGGAATCCTTAGCGTCTTGCACAACGTTTTCGCTGGGCTGCTTTTTATCTGGTTCTGTTTCCGCTATCACATCCGATTCATTGCTCAGCGTTTCCGTTGTGGAGACCGGCGCTGTGCTTGCCTGCACCGCCTCATCCAGCACAGATGATTCTGTAGGATCTGTCTGCACCGAATCTGCAGGGGCACAACCAACCATAGCGGGGCAAAGCCCCGCTATGGTAACTATCAAAACCAGAATAGAAACAAATAATCTTTTCATATCAGGAATTTATCCTTTGTTTTAATTCTTCGCATGCCGCATCCAATTCATCCTGCGTCACGCCAAAGGTAGAAACAACCTGGAAAGCCTCTGTGTAATCTACACCAGCTTCAACGGCCTCGGCAATACATGCAGTCAATTCGTCACGATCCACCACTTCAAAGAAGGGCTCACCCATCATGCCCCAATCGCCCAAGTCAGAACCGTATGCCAAAGTGAATTGTACACGCATCACATCGCCGTCCTGGGGAACGTAATCACAGAACGGAACATTGGGGAATTCGTTATTAATGAAATACATCCAGCCAGAGCCCCATGTCACATCGAATTCACACAGTGTGCCATCTTCCATAACATAAGGATCTGCATAAAAACCATAAGCATCCAGCGCCTCTGCCAGCACCTCGGGAACTTCCAGATAGGAAGTATCCACACCGGAAACAGAGGACATATAGAAGCCATTGTAGGTGCTGTGCAGGCTGCCCTGATAGCTCATAGTCAGACCGTTGATGTAGAGCGTGTAATCCAACGCATGCGCAGCAGACAGATATTGCTTCATTTCTTCTGCATCGTCATAACCATACAGTTGCGCCATATCTGTCAGTGTTGCTTCGTCCAACACCAGGTTGTACGGCTCTACCAAATATCCCAAACCTACAGTAAATGCTTCCACAGACACTGTGATGGTAGCTGCTGCTTCCATATCGCAAACAACCTGGTATGTTACACTGGTACTATAATCACCGTCACAGGCAGTAATTACAATGGTGTTATCTCCGGGAACTAACACAAAGTTATAGCTGGTCTTAATGGTGTCATCCCAGTTGATTGCAGCTGCCACACCATTGACTGTAACAGTAACCTTGCTGCAGGAGAGCTTGTTGCCATTGCTGTCTTTTGCCCATACATCCAATGTTGCTCTTGTGTTGGTAAATACCATGCCATCCGTAATGGCGGTGGTAATTGTGGGAGATTTTGCTGTGATCTGGGCATCGGTTTCAACGCTGTCGATCACCGCCTTGGCTGCTGCCAGTGCAGCATCAACACCAGCCTGGTCTGCCGCTGCGTCAATGGCTGTCTTGCCATTGGCGATTGCGGTTGCCAGCTGTGCCTTTTGTGCCTGACGGTAGTCCTCTGCTTTTGCATAATTTTCCAGTGCAGTCTTGGCAGTAGTCTTTGCCGTTTGCAGTGCTTCCGCTGCTGCAGCATTTTCTTGCGCAGTCAACTCAGCATCTGTAGCAATATTCTGAATCGCCGCCTTGGCTGCTGCCAGCGCAGCATCAATACCAGCCTGGTCTGCCGCTGCGTCAATGGCTGTCTTGCCATTGGCGATTGCGGTTGCTAGCTGTGCCTTTTGTGCCTGACGGTAGTTCTCTGCTTTTACATAACTTTCCAGTGCGTTCTTGGCAGCCGCCTTGGCCGCTGTCAAGACATTGTTATTTTGGATAGCTACCGTATTCTTGTTAGTTTCCGTTTCTTGCTTCGTAGAGGTTGTGTCCTGCTTGGTAGGAACTGTATCCTGAGTAACAGGTGTTATGTCCTGGGTAACAGGTGTCGTCTCTTGTGTAACAGGTATCGTAGGATCCTCAACTGCAGGTGTTGTATTATCAACAGGTACAGTTACATCATCAACAACTGTAGGGATCGTTTCGTCAGCAGGCTGTGTCGTACTGCATCCGCTGACACCAATAGCCAGGCAAAGGACACAGACGATTACAAGCATGAGTGCAATAAACTTCTTCATTTTGATTCTCCTTATTCCTTATTGATTTGATTTCGGGCTTCACGAGGTTCTTTTAACCCAGCGGACTCCAACGCTCTGGGCCATGGTCCAAGGTATGCCTTGATTTGGGCGCAAGCAGCATTGTCGAAGTCTTTTTTTGTGGGCAGCCGCCCAAGTTCTGCATACTTTTGACGCAGAAGGTCCTCCGCCCAGGCCTTCTTTTCTTCGGGTGTCACTTGCATCCCTCCTTCTGTTTTCGAGTGGCTTTTCCGTAAACAAAAAGAGCGCAACCCATTTATCCGCAAGTACGGACAAATTTGGTTGCACTCTCCTGTCAAAGCGTGAAAAACCCAAATGATGCAGCAGGCTCTCTGACTTAAGCATAAGCGCTAACACAGCAATGGACGGTTGTTCCGGATTCTGACCGGATCACCTTTCTGCACCATGAAGCAATATTCAGTTGGATTGCGGATCGGCTGTGGGAAGGGGGAACGACCCACAGCCATTACAAAAAACGCGGCATCTCCGATCAATAGAGATGCCGCAGCCGTTTTTCCGCAACAAAAAATCACAGGCTCCGTACTTGCAGACCCTAGTGTTTTCCCGCATTTGAGCAGTTCTCCTGACTTACGCATCATAAGCTTTGTGCGGCCTTCTCGGGGCTGACCCAATGACCGGCTTTCGCCTTGCACAATGCCTCCACGCTTACAGTGGCGGTACCGTCCGGGATTCGCACCCGGTTATCTATTCTCCTGCGAAGCTTTTAACACCATCGCAGGCACTCAAACGGAATATTTACTTGTGGTATTATTATACATAAGCGTTTCTAAAATGTCAATCAAAAACAACTGTTTCTTTACGACCTTTCAAATCCCTCTCACTTAATGCCAATGCCATAAAAAGACCCATCCGTTTGGATGGGTCTTTTGTTGCTCCATTTGATTTGTGCTTACAGGTTGACACCTGCCATCACAAATCAACGGCCTTTCAAATCCCTCTCACTGAATACCAATGCCATAAAAAGGCCCATCCAAACGGATGGGCCTTTTTATGGCGGAGTGAGAGGGATTTGAACCCTCGCGTGGCTTTTGACCACCTACTCCCTTAGCAGGGGAGCCCCTTCGGCCTCTTGGGTATCACTCCGAATCAAAAGTATATTAACTTGTTGCCAAAGTATTCTAGCATAGGCTATAGGGTTTGTCAAGGGCAAAAGCGATTCCCGGCTCATATAAATTGAGCCGGGAGTACATTAACATTGATCATCCAGTCGAATTACCGTGGTATAGTCGCAGACTGTGCATTTCAGCGCCGTCTCCACCTGCTCCTTGATCTCGCCACGCTTATTACACATAGCGAACGGCACAGCCAGATCAAATACCAATTTTGTCTGACAAGCGCCACGCACAAGCCGAAAATCATGGATCGACAGTTCCGGTTCAATATCCCGGACAACATCCTCCACTGTTTGCCGCATCTGATTCCATTCTGCATCGTTCATCAGCACTGGGTCATAGTGGATCACCAGATTCACATTCAGTTTTTCCAGCACGTCGCACTCAATAGTATCAATAATATCATGGCAGACCAGCGGGTCTTCCTCTGCGTTGATTTCTACATGGACAGAGGCATAGCACTTACCCGGGCCGTAATCATGCACCAGTAGGTCATGGATGCCCAACACCTTCTCATTAGACAGCACCATATTGCTGATTTTTTCTACCAGCTGACGGTCCGCTTTTTCTCCCAGCAACGGAGAAATCGTATCCTTCGCAACGCCAATGCCGGAAACCAAAATAAACAATGCCACAGCAAGACCGATATAACCGTCCACATTGACATGATATGCCCAGCTGATCAGCCAGCCTGCCAGCACCGCCGCCGTTGTCAGCACATCGTTTCGGCTATCCACAGCTGCTGCACGCAAGGTCGTAGAGCCGATTCGCTTGCCAAGCTTACCGTAAAACTGCCACATCCAGAACTTGATCGCCAATGCGCACACCAGGATAACCGGTGTGATCACGCTGAATGTTATGGGGGTTGGCATTAAAATCTTTTCTACAGAGGACTTTGTAAGCTCCACACCGATCACAAGAATCATGGCGGCAATGATCACACCGGACAAATATTCATATCGGGCATGACCATAGGGGTGATCCTGATCCGCAGGACGCTTTGCCAGCTGGAAACCAAGCAATGTTACGACAGAGGAAGCGGCATCGGACAAGTTGTTCAGCGCATCTGCAACAATGGAAACTGCGCCGGACAAAACACCTGCAATAATCTTAATGCCGAACAGCAGCAAATTGCACACAATCCCCACTGTTCCGGCCATCTTTCCTACTGCTGTATGGACAGCAGGATTGACGGTATCCTTATAATCTTTCACAAACAATCGCAACAGCAGACCTGTCACAATAATACCTCCTATGAAATATCCCCATTCTTAGGAATGGGGATACAGCTTACTGACCGGGAAAAATATTAGTGATCAACAAAAGCAGGGGTAACACCAGAGAAAACACACTGATAAGCCAGGGATACAGTACCTTGCGAGAGCAGAACATCAGCAGCAAGCATACCGCCGTAACTGCCAACGGGCCATAGACAGCCACTTCCCTGCTCACAAACTGGGCATACTCGCCGGTGGTCTGCAGATCCAGGCCTACCTTGGCAGGCAGGTTGATCTGATTATACAACGCAAGAAACACAGCTGCCACACCCACCGGGATCGCCAGCACGATACTGCGCAATCTGTAGCACCATTGCCATACTTTTTTTATCTTCTGCAGACCCGGCTGCATCTGCTGCCATTTGCGCTCAAGGTTATCCATAAAGGCCATAGGAATACCTCCTACTGTGTAATCATTTTATTTATCATATCATATTTTTAACCATGTTGCAAGACCGAGAAACAGCGTCTCTTTCAGTCCGGTATATTGTACCGTTTTCTTTGTATTATAAGGTCACAACAAACACATTAAGGAGGAAATATTTATGAAAGCAAACACTGTATATTGCCCTGAACATACCAAGATGCCCAACATCCCCTTCCCCAACGCAGCCACAAAGAAAGAGGTTGTGCATAAGCTGCTGGACATGCTGCTGATGGCAGCCATGGGCGCAGGCGCAGCCGCAAGTCTGCTATTTCTGCTGGCGCTAGTATAAATCTGCCAAAGGCAGGATGCGGCAATCTGTAATTTCTCCATCGCAGATTTCAATGATACCGGCGCTGCCCTCACCGGAGCCGCAGCTGCCGGGATTCATTACCCACATACCATCATAACAAAAGCATTCCGCTCTGTGGGTATGTCCATACAAAAGTAAACGAGCCTCTTTGTTTCTCGCTTCCTGCAGTATTCTTTCCGCACCGGATTTCACGCCATGCAGATGACCGTGGGTCATATAGGTGCGCACACCGGCAATATCATAGCAGAGAACCATCGGCTGATCCGATGTACAGCGATAACGGTCGCAATTTCCCGGCACCTGATGGAAACGAATATGGGGATTCTCCTGGGAAAGTGCCTCTGCGTCATCATAGTGGTCGCCCAAATGCACCACCTGCGCCGGCTGCACAATTTTTATCAACTGCCGCATATGATATAGCGATGCATGAGAGTCAGACAAAACCAAAATCTTCACTGTTCACCAACCGTCCTTCATCTGCATATAGTAGTATTAAGCATATTATAGCAGGCTTTTGGACAGGAGGCAATCCAATGGAGAAAAAATTCGATCCCGCTGCAATGCAAAAAGCAATGCAAATCGCCAACACCCCCGCTGGAAAGCAATTGATCAATACGCTGCAGCAATCTGACCCTGCCGCAATACAAAAAGCAATGCAGCAGGCATCTGCCGGCGATTACGCACAAATCGCAAAAACCTTAGCGCCGCTGATGGCATCACCGGAAATTCAGGCGCTGATGAAGCAAATGGGAGGCTAGATATGGAGGATATGCAAAATCAGATCAATGCCATACTGGGTAACCCCGAAATGATGCAGCAGATCATGTCTGTGGCGCAGTCCTTTCAGACTGCGCCACCACCGCCGTCGGAAACACCTCCAGTACAAGAGTCGTTTTCTATGCCGGATATTGATATTAATATGATACAGCAGTTATCCGGAATTATTGGAAAAACCGGCGTAGATAATAACCAGCAAACACTGCTGAAGGCGCTTTCTCCCTACCTAAGCAATCAGCGCATCATAAAATTAGAAAAAGCCATGCGCGCCGCCAAGCTAGCAAACATAGCCTCCGGATTTCTAAGCAAATCCGGTATCTTGCAAAGTCTGAGCAGGTGAACTGATGTATAACCGTTATATTCCACAACCGGACGGCTCCTATCGCCGAAACCGCATGCCGTCACCGCCAAATGAGCCGCGCCACGACCATCAGCCGGCATGCACTGTGCCACAGCCGCCCCCCTGTCCGCCGCCAGCCATGCATACACCGCCATGCGAACCGCAGCGAAAACCCGATACTATTACTGGTTTTTTCAAAAACCTGTTGCCAAAAAACATGGACACTGCGGACTTGCTTATTATTTTATTGCTGCTTTTAATGGCTGGGGATTGTGAGGAGGAGCGAAATAACGCTTTATTAACCATGGCGCTCTATTTCTTTATGTAAAAACCCGGAGCAGAAAACTGCTCCGGGTATTGCTTATTTTGCCAAGAATCCGATTTTCTTATAGACCTTACGCAAAGTTTTTTCTGCCACGTAAGCGGCTTTCTGCGCACCGTCACGGTACACACCTTCCAAGTAAGCCTTATCCTTCAGCAGGCGGGTCGCCTCCTCACGGATAGGACGCAGCGTTTCGATCACCGCATCGCCGACCATGGGCTTAAACTTGCCATAGCCCTGACCGGCGAATTCTGCCTCGATCTGTTCAAAAGACTGACCGGTTACGGCAGAGTAAATGGACATCAGGTTTGCCACGCCGGGTTTATTCTCCACATCGAAACGGACACAATTTTCTGTGTCACTGTCCGTGATCGCACGCTTAAACTTGCGCTGGATATCCTCCGGGCTCTCCATCAGGAACACGCAGCCCTCGGGCATAGACTTACTCATCTTACTCTCCGGTGCATTCAGGCTCATAACACGAGCGCCGGTTTCCGGAATGAAAGGCTCCGGCACTTTGAACACATCGCCGTAAATGCTGTTAAACCGCTGGGCAACATCACGGGTCAGCTCACAGTGCTGCTTCTGGTCGTGACCAACGGGAACAAGATCCGGCTGGTACAGCAGAATATCCGCCGCCATCAGCGCAGGATAAGTAAACAAACCGCCGTTGATGTTCTCTGCATTCTTGGCAGATTTGTCCTTAAACTGGGTCATACGCCTCAGCTCACCGAACATGGTATAGCAGTTCAGCACCCAGCCAAGCTCCGCATGCTGATGCACATGGCTCTGCACGAACAAGGTGTTCTTTTCCGGATCAAGACCGCAGGCAATATACTGTGCCAGCTGCTCCAAAGTGCGCCGCCGCAGGTCTGCCGGGGTCTGCCGGACAGTAATGGTGTGCATATCCGCCATAAAGTAAAAGCACTCATACTGCTCTGCACGGCTGCTCCAATTCTTGATCGCACCCAGGTAATTACCCAAATGCAAGTCGCCGCTGGGTTGGATGCCGGAGAGCATTCTCTTTTTTGCAACGATTTCTTCCATTGATCTCGCCTCTTTTTCGCATTTTTCTGTATTCTACCATAGACCAAAGAAAAACGCAACGGAAAATTGACTTTTCATGCATTGCTATGGTATAGTAAGTAAAGATTTCAAACACAGAGGTTAAAGCTATGGATTATCAAGCATTAGCACAATTACTGTTTCCCAATGTTACCGATACACCGGAAACTTTGGAGAAAAAATATCCCTTAAGAGAGCTGCCCGAGGGCGCTGTTGTTACCCGTATGGCGCCGTCCCCTACCGGTTTTGTCCACCTGGGCAATCTGGTGATGGGTCTGACTGCGGAGCGCATGGCGCACCAGTCCGGTGGTGTACTGTTCCTGCGTGTAGAGGACACAGATGCCAAGCGTGAAGTCCCCGGCGCAGTGGAAGTGCTGATCGAAACGCTGAAGCACTACGGCATTTCCTTTGACGAAGGCGCTACCATTGAGGGCGACAACGGCAACTATGGCCCGTACCGTCAGCGGCAGCGTGCAGCGATCTATCATGTGTATGCCAAGAAATTGGTGGCAGCGGGCATGGCATATCCCTGCTTCTGCACCGAGCAGGAGCTGTCTGATATGCGTCAGCAGCAGGAGCAGAACAAGGAGAACACCGGCTACTACGGCAAGTACGCTATGTGGCGTGACCGTTCCATAGCAGATATTCAGGCGCAGCTGGATGCCGGTAACCCCTGGGTACTGCGTTTCCGCTCCACTGGCTCTATTGAAAATCAGTATAAGTTCGACGATCTGGTCAAGGGCAAGCTGACCATTACGGAAAATGACGTTGACCACGTTCTTTTGAAGTCTGACGGTATTCCCACCTATCACTTCGCCCATGCGGTTGACGATCATCTGATGCGTACCACCCATGTTGTCCGTGGCGATGAGTGGCTGCCCACCCTTCCCTTCCACATTCAGCTGTTCAAGGCGCTGGGTTTCCGGCTGCCCAAGTATGTTCATATCGGACCTCTGATGAAAATGGACGGCACTTCCAAGCGTAAGCTTTCCAAGCGCAAAGACCCGGAACTGGCGCTGACTTTCTATAAGGCCGAAGGTTTCCCCGTAGAGGCTGTGTACGAATATATCATGACGGTGCTGAACTCCAACTTTGAGGATTGGCGCCGTGCCAACCCCACTGCGCACACCGACGAATTTAAGTTCAGCCCCAAAAAGCTCAATCCTGCCGGCAGTCTGTTCGACTATGCAAAGCTGACGGATGTGAGCAAGAATGAAATCGCTCGGATGGACGCAGAAAAGGTCTACACTCTGCTGACCCAGTGGGCAAAGGAATTCGACCCGGACTTTGCGCAAAAGCTGGAAGCCGACCCCGCATTCGCCACCGCTATCCTCGCCATTGGCAGAGGCGGCAAGAAGCCTCGTAAGGACATCGCCACCTGGAAAGAAGCCAAGCCTTATATGGGTTTCTTCTATGACGAGTACCTGGAAAAGCCGATGTTCGACGAGAAGTTCAGCAAGGAAACGATTTCTACCGTTTTGGAGAAATTCCTTGACCGGTTTGATATTGCTGACGATTCCGGTGTATGGTTTGACAAAGTCAAGGCGATCACCGAGGAAATGGGCTTTACCACCGACATGAAGGCATACAAGGCTGATCCCGATGCTTTCCCCGGCACTGTTGCTGATGTTTCCACTTTCATCCGTCAGGCAGTTACCGGCAAGACCAACTCTCCGGATCTTTACACAGTTATGCAGATCCTGGGTTATGACCGTACCGTGGCGCGCATCAAGGCAGTACAGAACGATCTGTAATATAAAAAGCAGCGTTGGAGTTCCAACGCTGCTTCTTTATATGTATTATTGAATCATAGCTATATCGCAAGGCATCTGATAACGGGACTGCTGTGCCAATGCGCCGGCGATCCGGGCGATAAATTCCTCATTGGTGGGACACTCCGCCCTGCCCTGTCTGCACGTGGGAAAATACAGCTGCCAAATCGCAGGATTGCCACGGTTAAAGGCGCTGTTTTTGGCATCACGGATCGCCTTTTCCACACGGGTATGGCTGCCGCCACAAATTCGCGCTACCTCGGGATAAAGTTGCTTTGCTACCATATCACCGTCGGCACGATACCATAACAAAACCGCCTCACGCACACACTGAAAACGGTTATGGCACAGTGAAAAACCCAAACTCAACAAAATACGCTCTGTTTCATTGGTAAGGTACCACGAACCGGTTTCCGATCTGGGCAGACTCATCTGATAAATTTCTGATGCCAGCAAACTGATGTCGCATGGTTTCAAAACCACATGCTTCACACCAATATCCGCCAGCTGGGATTCCACAAATTCTGAGCGGCTGTAAATGGTTGCGATAACAGGAATGGCCTTACCGGAGCTGCGCAAACTTCTGAGCGCAGCAATTCCATCCAGTCCGGGAAGTGTCAGATCCAAAACCAAAATATTGGGATCAAAGCCGGCCATAAGTTCCAGCATTTCATTTCCGCTGCCGCATGTTTTTACTTCAAATCCGCCGGACAGGCGTTCCGCCAATACACTGGCAAACGACTCTGCCCTATCAGCGATCAAAATTCTTTGCATAAAATCGCCTCTTTTCTTTCTACATAGAAATATAACATAATCAGACAACTTTCGCAAGTGAATTACACCGACAGTTTTCGACAAAAGAAATGCGGTGGGCAAATACCCACCGCAACAGTTGATTGCTTAATTATTTCTTACGGAAGGACATGCAGTCTGTGCACTGATCGACAGTGGGGTTTGCCTCGTGAGTACCCACCAGAATCCGCTCCAGAGAGCAATAGTTTGCCTCATCGCAGTGATGTGCGCACTGATGAACAGTACACTCGATGCTCTTGTTTGCATTGCAATTCATAGCTTGTTCCTCCTTTTTCTGTGATGTCGTTAGTATAACCAAAAAACCTGCCGTCATGCGCCTGATTTTTACCAAGTGCAATCATTGACAAGATGGTTGTCAATCAGTATAATATCTGTGGTATTATACCGATATATACCTGCAAAAAATTGTATTTTATAAAGAAAGGAAAGACTTTCATGATTTATAGTGCAGAAGTTCAAGAGATGTGCACCGTTGCCAAGGGCGCATATCACGGTCCTGCTCCCATCCCCGAAGAAGGCAAGTGGGTGCAGGTAAAAGAGATCAAAGATGTCAGCGGTTTTACTCACGGCATCGGCTGGTGCGCTCCCCAGCAGGGTTGCTGCAAGCTGACCCTGAATGTGAAGGAGGGCATCATTGAGGAGGCTCTGGTGGAGACTCTGGGCTGCTCCGGCATGACCCACTCCGCAGCAATGGCTTCCGAGATCCTCATCGGCAAGACTTTGCTGGAGGCTCTGAACACCGACCTGGTGTGTGACGCTATCAACACTGCTATGCGTGAGCTGTTCCTGCAGATCGTTTACGGCCGCAGCCAGTCTGCTTTCTCCGAGGGCGGCTTGGCAGTTGGCGCTTCCCTGGAGGATCTGGGCAAGGGTCTGCGCAGCCAGGTGGGTACTATGTTTGCCACCAAGGCAAAGGGCCCCCGTTACCTGGAAATGGCAGAAGGCTATGTGACCCGTATCGCTCTGGGTAAGGACGATCTGATCACCGGCTATGAGTTCATCAATCTGGGTAAGATGATGGACTTCATCAAGAAGGGCGACGATGCAAACGAGGCGCTGAAAAAGGCAAAGGGCAGCTATGGCCGCTTTGCAGATGCCGCCAAGTACATCGACCCCCGGCACGAATAAGAGGAGGACAGCATAATGGCTTTGTTTGAAGGTTACGAAAGAAAAATCGACAAAATTAATGGTGTCCTCGCGCAATACGGTCTGAAGTCTGTGGAGGAGTGCCGTGAGATCTGCACCGCCAAGGGCTTTGACCCCTATGAGATCGTTAAGGGCATTCAACCTATCGCATTCGAGGATGCCGCATGGGCATACTGCGTTGGCGCTGCCATCGCACTGAAGAAGGGCGTTAAGAACGCTGCCGAGGCTGCTGAGGCTATCGGCATCGGCCTGCAGGCATTCTGCATTCCCGGCTCTGTTGCTGAGGATCGCAAGGTCGGTATCGGCCACGGCAACCTGGGCGCTATGCTGCTACGCGACGAGACCAAGTGTTTCGCATTCCTGGCAGGCCACGAGTCATTTGCCGCTGCTGAAGGCGCAATCGGTATTGCACGCAGCGCCAACAAGGCTCGCAAGGAGCCGTTGCGTGTTATCCTGAACGGTTTGGGCAAGGATGCAGCGCAGATCATCTCCCGTATCAATGGCTTCACCTATGTCAAGACCCAGTTTGACTACTACACCGGCGAGCTGAAGATCGTGGAGCGTATCCCCTACTCCGACGGCGAGCGTGCTGCCGTAAACTGCTACGGCTGTGACGATGTCCGTGAGGGTGTTGCTGTCATGCGTTACGAGGGTGTCGATGTTTCCATTACCGGTAACTCCACCAACCCCACACGCTTCCAGCATCCCGTTGCCGGCACTTACAAGAAAGTGTGCATGGAAAATGGCAGAAAGTATTTCTCCGTTGCTTCCGGTGGCGGTACAGGCCGTACCCTGCACCCGGACAACATGGCTGCCGGCCCTGCTTCCTACGGCATGACCGACACCATGGGTCGTATGCACGGTGACGCGCAGTTTGCCGGCTCCTCCTCCGTCCCCGCCCACGTGGAAATGATGGGCTTCCTGGGCGCAGGTAACAATCCTATGGTTGGCATGACTGTCTCTGTGGCTGTTGCCGTTGAGGAAAGCTTAAAGTAAATCAATTACTGGACATGTGGCATCTGCTTTGGCAGATGCCACTTTTTTGACCCAACCATAGGTAAGGATGCAACCTGCAAGCAGGTTGCGATTTGAGTCGCAATGCGTTGCATTGCTCCCCCTGTTGCGGTGCCCGACAGAAACTTCGCATGTCAAAGCATGCTCGTTTCTTGCCGACCGCTGCCACTCGCTCTGGTCGCTGTATCCGCCACAGGCGGCGCTCCCATCGCTCCCCCATGGTTGGCATGACTGTCTCTGTGGCTGTTGCCGTTGAGGAA
>JAZRQK010000040.1:0-3628 GCA_045649665.1 Faecousia sp.
CTTGTTCCAGTTTTCGTCATTGCCCAATGTCCAGCTGATCTTAATACCCATGGTACGGTTGCGGGTGGTTTTGGGCAAGTAGTTACCAATAAACATGAACAAAGCGCCCAAGAATGCAGGAATCAGTGTAAACAGATTCCATTCCATATCCAGCGCAATGCTGTAAATAGATGCATTCACCACCAAGGAAGTGATGGGAATCATGGTATACATAATACCCACGATTTTATTGTTCTGGGGCTTGCTTTGCTTTTGCAGGAAGGACTCCAAAAACAGCATCAGCCATTGTACAGCCAGCAGGATCAGGGGCATACCAAACACCACGAATGCCTTGCTTGCGCTGCCGTCGGCTACACCGTCTACGCCAAAATGGCTGACCATGGTGGCCGGCAGCTCATTCCACACAATTAAACCGAAAATCATCGGCAATAAAATTACAACAGAGGAAATAATCGCCTTCCACTTATGATTCTTAATCATCCTTACCCTCTCCTTTCAAATTGCGAACCCACAGCAGGATCTCCTCCAAAACCGATGCGTTCAGTTCATAATAGATAAACTTGCCCTCCCGGGTATCCCGGATCAGATCCGCATCCTTCAGCACCGACAAGTGCCGGGATATAGACGCATCGGTAACTGTGAAATGTCCGCTGATCTCACCGGCGGAAAGCCTGCCTTGCTTCAAAAGGTTCAGAATTTCCCGGCGAATGGGATCTGCCAGCGCCTTTAGTGTATGCTGTAAACCCATAGCCAACGCCTCCTTTAACATTTAACCTAATTGTTAATTATAGTATAATATAAAGACCCCCTCTTTGTCAAGGGGGTCTTTCCTATTAATTTTTCAAGCTTTGCAGGGGTGCGGGGATTCGACCGCCTCGGGCGATGAAATCCGCGCTGGATTCCGGATGTACCGGCATCACCGGAGCGCTGCCCAGCAGGCCGCCCATTTCCACCCGGTCGCCTACCACCTTACCGGGGGCAGGAATAATACGCACTGCCGTAGTCTTGGAGTTGACCATACCGATGGCCGCCTCGTCAGCAATGATCGCAGAAATTGTTTCTGCGGAGGTATCGCCGGGCACAGCGATCATATCCAAGCCAACCGAGCAGACGCAGGTCATAGCTTCCAGCTTATCCAGCTGCAGCACACCAGCTTCCGCAGCGGCGATCATGCCCTCGTCCTCGGACACGGGAATAAATGCGCCGGACAAGCCACCCACATGGTTGGATGCCATCACACCACCCTTTTTCACCGCATCGTTCAGCAGTGCCAAACCCGCCGTTGTACCGTGAGTACCGCAAACCTCCAGACCCATCTCCTCCAGAATACGGGCAACGCTGTCGCCTACCGCCGGGGTGGGTGCAAGACTCAAGTCCACAATACCAAAAGGAACGCCCAAACGCTTGGACGCTTCCACGCCGACGATCTGACCCATACGGGTGATACGGAACGCAGTCTTTTTGATAGTTTCTGCCACCTCGTCAAAGGGTCTGCCCTTAACACTTTGCAGTGCGTGATACACCACACCGGGGCCGGAAACACCCACATTCAGCACACATTCCGGCTCGCCCACACCGTGGAACGCACCTGCCATAAAGGGGTTATCCTCCACCGCATTGGCAAACACCACCAACTTGGCGCAGCCCAAACCGTCATTATCCTTAGTGATCTCGGCAGTCTGCTTGATGATCTGACCCATTTTAGCAACGGCATCCATATTGATACCGGCACGGGTAGAGCCTACATTTACACTGGCGCAAACACGCTCGGTAGATGCCATCGCCTCGGGAATGGAGTCCATTAAAATCCAGTCACCCTTGGTTGCGCCTTTCTGCACCAGCGCAGAGAAGCCACCGATAAAATTCACACCGCAGGTCTTTGCCGCCTCGTCCATGGCAATGGCCAGCGGCACATAGGAATCGGCATTGCAGCTATTGCCGATCAGCGACATAGGCGTAACAGAGATACGCTTATTGACAATGGGAATACCAAATTCCCACTCGATCTCCTGACCGACTTTTACCAAGTTTTCTGCCTGCCGGGTGATCTTGTCATATACCTTCCGGGCGCAAACCTTGATATCCGGGTCAGTACAATCCAGCAAAGAAATACCCATGGTGATGGTGCGGATATCCAGATGCCGCTTGTCGATCATGTCCTGGGTATATAAAATATCATTCAAATTCAGCATGGCGCACCTCACACACGATGCATGGCTTCAAAAATATCTTCCCGCTGCAGACGGATAGACAAGTTCATGTCCTTGCCCTTCTGCTCTAGTTCCTTTGCCAGCTGAGCAAGGGGCATGGCAGCCTCTGCCACATCCACTGCCATCATCATGGTGAAATAACCCTGCATGAAAGTCTGGCTGATGTCCAGAATATTTACATTATAAGAAGCAAGCTGGGCGGTAACACCGGCAATGATGCCCACCTTATCCTTACCAACAACCGTTACGATCGCTTTCATAATTTTACCTCACACTTCGTAGTCCGCCACCACACGGGTGTCGATCATATGAACAAAGTCTTTTTTTGCCGCCTCATGCAGAGGATGTACCGCATAAGCCTGCAAAGCCTCACGGCTCTCAAACTCGGAGTACAGCGCATAATCCATGCCTGCAAAGGTCAGGCGAACTTCCAGATGCTGCAGACCGGGGATCTTACCCACCAGCGGAGTCAGTGCCTGATCAATGACCTTGATCGCCGCATCCTTGTCCACACCTTCTTTGAAATTATACATGACAATATGTCTTACCATAATGATCTCCTTAAACAAATATCGGGAGCGGTGACCGCTCCCGATATGTATAGCATTGATTATTCAGCCTCAGTCTCGGCCTCGACCTCAGCAGCCTCTTCAGCAACCTCTTCGGTTTCTTCCTCGGAAGTTTCCAGCAGAGCGCGGATGGACAGGGAGATACGCTTATTCTCTGCGTCCACCTCGGTGATCTTGACCTGAACTTCCTGACCCTCGGTCAATACATCCTCAGGCTTGCCGATACGCTTGTTAGCGATCTGGGAAATGTGGATCAGACCGTCAACACCGGGAATGATCTCAGCGAATGCGCCGAAGGTCATCAGCTTCACGATCTTTGCGTCCACAACGTCACCGACCTGGTAATTGGTCATGAACTGATTCCAGGGATTCATCTCAGCAGTCTTGTAGCCCAGAGAGATCTTGCGCTTCTCGGGATCGAAGGAGATGACGTAAACGTCGATCTCGTCGCCAACGCTGACGACCTCTGCAGGATTCTTGATACGGCTCCAGCTCAGCTCGGAAACGTGAACCATGCCGTCCACACCGCCGATGTCCACAAATGCGCCGTAAGAAGTCAGGGACTTAACAGTACCGTGGTACTTTGCGCCCTCCTGGATCTCTGCCCAAACCTTCTCCTGAGCAGCCTTGCGGGTCTCAGAAGTAACAGCACGGATAGAACCGATCACACGACGACGTGCGCGGTTAACTTCGGTAATCTTCATCTGCACAGTCTGACCGACCATACCAGCCATGTCGCCGCCCTTGGCAATGCCGGACTGGGAAGCAGGAATGAACACACGGATGCCCTTGATGTTAGCAACCAGCCCGCCCTTGTTCTCCTCGGTGATAGTGCCTTCAACGACAGTC
>JAZRQK010000041.1:0-5357 GCA_045649665.1 Faecousia sp.
ACCACACTTGGAGCAAACTGCTACGCTGGGAGCAGCCAGCTTCCAGTTGGAACCGCGGCGCTTATCGCGACGAGCCTTGGACACTTTACACTTAGGGACAGCCATGGATGACACCTCCTTGGTTAATCTGCTTTAACAGCACATCTTAAAATTACTTATTCAGAAGCTGCCGTAAAGCAGCAAAACGGGGATCCAGCTCTTTTTCACAAGTACATTCCTCATGGTTCAGGTTCTTACCGCATCGGCAGCAAAGACCCTTGCAATCCGGCTTGCACAGCAGCTTGGCATCGAAATTCAGAACGAATACCGTACGCACGATCTCGTCCAGGTCCGCGGCCTCTGCATCCAAAGCAAATACCCCTTCGTCCTCGTTATCTTCGTTGGACAATTCCTCTACCAGCACCACGTCCACCGGGATTTCAACATCACGGGAAAACTCGCTGGCGCAGCGGTCGCACACACCGTGGACACGGGTTGTGATTTGCCCTTTCATCACCAGCACATCCGCTGTGTTGCGAACAGTGCCTTCGATGCAAACGCTCTCGCTGACCGGGTAGCATGTACCATACTGAAGATCGCTTAGATCAACACTATCAGAAAAAGGCAAGGATGCGCCGGGCGTATGCATGATCTGCGTAAGTGCCAGTCGCATAGTATCCCCCTCTTTCTAGTCGTGCCTAGATATTATATAGGTTTTTCAGGCATTTGTCAAACATTATTTTATAAAAAAACAACTTATATTCAAAGGTTTTTTTGTGCAGTTCTATTTGTCCACCAAGGGACATACCCTATGGTAAACCGTGGCAGGAGTTTCCATCCTGCCGGACAAGGAGGCAGGCTATGGAAAATATTTACGCTGACATCGCAAAGCGTACCGGAGGTAATATTTATATCGGTGTGGTAGGCCCGGTAAGAACCGGCAAATCTACTATGATCAAACGCATTATGGAAACGTTGGTGATCCCCAATATCGACGATATGTACCGCCGGGAACGGGCAAAGGACGAGTTGCCCCAAAGCGGCTCCGGTAAGACCATTACCACCAGCGAGCCGAAATTTGTACCGGAGGAAGCGGTAGAGATCTCACCGGACGGCGCAACCAAATTCCGGGTGCGGATGATCGACACCGTGGGGTATCTCATTAACGGCGCCGTGGGCGCTGAGGAGGACGGTGTCCCCCGGATGGTCACTACCCCTTGGTATGACTATGAAATTCCCATGGCGGACGCAGCGGAGCTGGGGACAAAAAAGGTAATGGATGAGCATTGTTCCATCGGGATTGTTGTCACCACCGACGGCACTGTAACAGATATTCCCAGAAGCGATTATCTGGCCGCAGAAAAGCGTGCCATCGCAGATATGAAAGCAACCGGCAAGCCGTTTTTGGTCATTGTGAACAGCCGCTATCCGGATTCGGAAACCGCCCATTCCGTGCAAAACCACATCTGGCAGGAGACGGGCATCCGCCCGGTAATTGCCGACTGTCAGGCTTTGACTGCAGAGCAGATCTGCGAATTGATGCGGCAGATTCTCTTTGCGTTTCCCATGCAGCAGCTTCATGTGTATATGCCCCGCTGGATGGACGCTTTGGAGGCAGATCACCCCATAAAAGCTACGCTGTACAGCACGCTTATCCACTGTGCTGAGGAAATCACTTCCCTGGCGCAGGCAGAAAATGTGCTGGGTCAGCTGAAAGAGTTGGAGCATGTGATGGATATGTCCCTTCGTAGCATCGACCTCTCCACCGGCACGGTCAGCTGCGCTCTGTCCTTCCCTGAATCGCTGTTCTATGAGATTCTCAGCAGCAAGGTGGGCATCCACATCCATGACGATGCCCAGCTTTTGTCCCTGCTGACCGAGCTGTCTGCTATCAAACGGGAATATGACAAGATTGCCGACGCTCTGAACTCTGTAAAAGCCACCGGCTATGGCATCGTCATGCCTACTCCGGAGGAAATGAAGCTGGAGAAACCGGAACTGCTGCGGAAGAACGGCACATTTGGTGTAAAACTCCGGGCAGGCGCCCCCTCTATTCACATGATGCGAGTTGACATCGACACCGAGATCAATCCCATGGTGGGCGACGAAAAGCAGTCTCAGGATCTGATTACCTACCTCTCCGGGGAATCGCCGGAAAAACTCTGGGAGAGCAACATTTTCGGAAAATCCGTTTACGAAATGATCCGTGAGGGTTTGACCTCCAAGTTGATCCGTACACCGGAGGATGTGCGTGGAAAATTCCGTGGCAGTCTGACCCGGATCGTTAACGAAGGCGCAAACGGACTTGTTTGCTTAATATTGTAAACATTTTTTGTGTTACATCTTTACCCCCGGGGTATAATGTGGTAAACTAGACAAATAACGCCCCGGGAGGACACCCATGAAGCAATCACTGCTTAATAACAAACGACTATACCTGCTACTGGCTTTTCTGTTGCCGGTAGTGGGTATCTTTGCTGTTATGATCATCCGGGGTTTCATGCCCTTTGGCAAAACATCCATGCTCTACTCGGATATGTACCATCAGTACTACCCCTTCTTTGTGGCTTTCCGCCGGGCGCTGCTCAGCGGCGAAAGTCTGCTGTACAACTGGGATGTGGGTATGGGTATGGACTATTTGGGTCTGATTTCCTATTATCTGGCATCGCCCTTGAATCTGCTCAGTGTGCTTGTGCCGGAAAATCTGCTTTTGCACTACTTCTCCCTGCTGATGCCTATTAAATTAGGTCTTGCCAGCTTGTTCTTTGCATTTTTCCTGAAATCTCTGTTCCGCAGAAGCGATCTGTCCATCTCCCTTTTCGGCTGTTTTTACGGACTGTGCGCATGGGCGCTGGGTTACCACTGGAACATCATGTGGCTGGACACCTTTGCGCTGCTGCCACTGGTTGCGCTGGGCACAGTCAGCGTGCTTCGGGACAGAAAGTTTGTGCTGTATGTGATCACGCTGTTCCTGTCCGTATTCTCCAATTACTATATCGGTCTGTTTTCCTGCATTTTCGTAGCGCTGCTGTTCGTTTGCTATGAGATCTGCCGGTGGGGCGGATTCAAGAAACTGGTGGCGGACTTGTGCTATATGGCGCTGTACTCAGTGCTAGCCATCGGTATGACCGCCATTCTGGAACTGCCGGCTTATGCCGCCTTGCAGACCACTCAGTCCAGCATCAATAAATTCCCTCAGGGTTTTAAGCTCAATATCGCCGACCAAAATACATGGCGGGGGCTTCTGGACGCTATGCGCCAGGTCGCCGGCAATATGAACGGCGGTCAGGAGCTTTCCCACAAAGAGGGTCTGCCCAATCTGTACTGCGGCTTAGGAACGAATATTCTTGCATTCTTGTTCCTGACTTGCCGCCGGGTCAAGCTGCGGGATAAGATCTGTACTGTATTTTTACTGCTGTTTTTCAACCTCAGCTTCATCATCCGGCAACTGGATTATATTTGGCACGGTTTCCACTTTACCAATATGATCCCCTACCGTTTCAGCTTTTTGTACAGTTTTGTGCTGCTGTATATGGCATATCGTGCCTATACGCTCCGCAGGCAATTCCGTCTGTGGCAGGTCATCACCGCATCTGTGCTCGCCATCGGCGTCGCACTGTGCAGTAATAATATAAATGACTATGTGTATTGGGCATATAACGGTGTGCTCCTGCTTCTGTATATCAGCGTTTTGGTGTACAGCGTGATTCGCAGAAATAAGCCTGCCGGCTTGGAGCAAAAGCGGGACTATATAGAATCTCTGCGCTATAACCGCAAAACCAGCGGCTGGCTGCTGTTCGGTATCATGGTCATGGAGCTGACCCTGACGCTGGTCAATTTCGGTGTGAACTTCCCCGGCACTACTGTGAAAGACTATCCCCGAGGCACTACCTACACCCAATCCATGATCCGTTATATGAAAGAACGGGAATCCGACAATCTGTTCTACCGGGCAGAAGTTACCCATTCCCAGACCCTGAATGACGGTGCGCTGAATAATTATCACGGCATCTCCACATTTACCAGTTCTGCCAATGTAAAGGTAACCAAATTTATGGAGGCGCTGGGCTACGGCGCAAAAGCCTCTTACAATCGTTACTGTTACGAGGAATCCTCCCCGGTGGCCAATCTGTTCCTGAATCTGAAATACATGCTGGAACGTCGGGACAAGGTGGAGGAAAACGCTTATTTTGATGACATCCACAGTTATGGCGGCGTACACCTGCTGGAAAACAACGCATATCTGCCGTTAGGTTTTCTGACAGATAATCAGATTCTGAATTTGGATCTGTATTCCGGCGAAAACGCATTTGAGCTGCAGAACAAGCTTTTACAGGCTGCTGCCGGTATCGACGGAGATGTGTGGGAATTTATCGACGGCAAAAATCTATCCATTTCCTCCAACGATGTAACCATCAAAAGCCAGTCCCAGACCGGCTTCTGTAGTTATGCCACCAACGAAGGTGAAACCGGCACACTGGTTTATAAGTATATCGCCCCCAGCGATGGCTTCGTTTGCGTTTCTCTGAATCTGCCTAAGAAAAACAGTTTTTCTTTCTGGAAAAACGGCGCAGAATTGTACAGTGAGACTTACAGCATTCCCCAAACGCTTTCCGTCAGTGATGTTAAAGCCGGTGATGTTGTGGAAGTGCATCTGATTTGCAAAGCAAACGAGGTAAGTTCTACCACCGTACGGGCAGCGATCCTGGATGAAACGCTGTTCCGCCAAGCCTATGACCGTCTGGTCGCATCCACCCTGGAGCTGACCAGCTTTGAAAACACCCGGATCGAAGGTGTGATCCAATGTGATCGCAACGGTATCCTCTACACCTCCATTCCTCAGGACGGCAACTGGACCGCCTATGTTGACGGCAAGCCGGCGCAGATCGTGCTGATCGGCGACGTGATGGTAGGACTGATGCTCTCCGAGGGTGCGCATACAATCGAATTCCAATACCATAACGCAGCTTTTTCTCTGGGTTGGAAAATCAGTCTTGCCTGCGCAGCAGTGTTTGTCGGACTGTATATCAGCATTTATAAACCCAAGCGCAGAAAAGGAAAATACGAACAAAAACGCGAGGTATAATACCTCGCGTTTTTCGTATCCTATGCTTACTTCCTCTTTAAGATTGCCACACCGGTGTGCCAACTGGTTCACAATGAAAATATATGTGGGTATAAAAATGAGAGCCAGGATTGCTCCTGACTCTCTTTGTGTTCGCGTTACCTATCTTCCCAGGCAGTCGCCCGCCAAGTATTGTCGGCGTACATGTGCTTAACTTCTGTGTTCGGGATGGGAACAGGTGGACCCACATGACAATCAACACGAACTATTGGTGACCCATACCGGATTCGAACCGATGTTAACGGCGTGAGAG
>JAZRQK010000042.1:0-26957 GCA_045649665.1 Faecousia sp.
CACTATATAATACACTAGCCTGCGTATGCGGGTAATCCTTGCTCCCGGCGCGACCGGGGGCCAAAAGACCAAAAGGAGGTGCAATCAACATGGCTAAGATCACCGGTAAGTATGAGGTGCTCTACATCATCGACCCCGCACAGGGCGAGGAGGGCATCGCAGCACTTGTGGAAAAGTTCAAGGCAATGGTGGAGGCGGAGGGTACTCTGAGCAACATCGATGAGTGGGGCAAGCGTCGTCTGGCATACCCCATCAACGACCTGCACGAGGGCTACTATGTTCTGATGAACATGGAAACCAAGCCCGAGTTCCCTGCTGAGCTGGAGCGTGTGATGAAGATCACCGAAGGCGTCCTGCGCTGCCTGACCACTGCAGTGGAAGAGTAAGGAGGAAACAACCTATGCTTAACCACATTATTGTTATGGGTCGTTTGACCCGTGATCCCGAGCTGCGCCGTACCGGCAGCGGCGTTGCCGTTACCAGCTTTACGCTGGCAGTCGACCGTGACTTCGGTAAGACTGAGAACGGCGAGAAGGAAACCGATTTCATTGACTGTGTCGCTTGGCGTCAGACCGGAGAGTTCGTCTCCAAGTATTTCGCTAAGGGCCGCATGGCGGTGGTTTCGGGTCGTCTCCAGATCAGACCCTGGACCGACAAGGAAGGCAACAAGCGTCGTACCGCAGAGATCGTCGCAGACAATGTCTATTTCGGCGACAGCAAGCGTGAGGGCGAGAGCGCCGGCTTCGGTGCTGCTCCTGCAGCTCCCGCATTTGGCGGCTACAGCGCACCTGCATCTGCACCGGCATCCGATTTTGCGATGCTGTCCGACGACGATGCACAGCTGCCCTTCTAATTTGACTTTTTCACAATGCTTATAAGGAGGAAAAAACCATGGCTAACGAACAGCGTGTTCGTCCCCGCAAGCGCAAGAAGGTATGTGCTTTCTGCGTTGAGAAGGTGACTGTTATTGACTACAAGGACACTGCCAAGATCCGCCGTTACCTGTCCGAGCGTGGCAAGATCCTGCCCCGCCGTACCACCGGCACTTGCGCAGCGCACCAGCGCCATCTGACCACTGCTATCAAGCGTGCTCGTCAGATCGCTCTGCTGCCCTACGTAGCTGAGTAATGAACAAAAGACCCGGAGTAAAACTCCGGGTCTTTTTTATTTTGCCATGGTGACGGCTTTGAGCAGCTGCAGGAAAATTTGTCCAAAAGTCAGCCGGGGTACGGTTTCCTCTGCCACCAGTGGGATCTGCTCCAAAACCTGCTCGCCGCAGCGCAGGGTCATGGTGCCCAGCCGCTGTCCTTTGCTCACCGGAGCGGTGACCTGCTCCTCCAGGGTGATTTCTGTGGTTACGGAATTATGCTGGGATTTATCCACCAGCAGTGCATCCTGATTGCCGGGAATTGCCCGCACCCATTCCCGGGTGCCCATTTTTACCGGGACGGCGGTTTCGCTGGGTGCGTCCGGGGTGATCAGCGCAAAATTGGCAAAGCCGTAATCCAGCATGGATTTGCAGGCGGCAAATCGCTTTTGGGAGGTTTCACAGCCCATGACCACAGCCACCAGCTCCATACCCTCCCTTTGGGCGGAGGCGGACAAACAATAGCCTGCCTGCTGAGTGAAACCGGTCTTTAACCCGGTGGCGCCGTTATAGAATCGCACCATCTTATTGGTATTGGACAGACCGAATGTGCCATCTCTGACCGTGTCCATCCAAATGGTGGTGTATTTTTTAATATCCGGATGGTTTTTTAATAGCTCCCGGGACATTAGGGCGATATCGTAGGCGGAGGTCTTGTGTTCTGCCGCCTCCGGACTGTCATCCAGACCGGTACAGTTGACGAAGTGAGTGTTTTCCATGCCCAGCTCCGCTGCCCGGTTGTTCATCAGTTCCACAAATGCGCTTTCGCTGCCGGCGATATGCTCTGCCATAGCGCAGGCGCAATCGTTGGCGGAGCTGACGGCGATGGATTTGACCATATCTGATACGGACATATTCTCGCCCACCTTCAGATAGATCTGACTGCCCCCTTTGGCAGCAGCCGCCTCGGAAGCGGTGACCATATCATCCCAGTGGATCTTGCCGCTGTCGATGGCTTCCATGATCAGCAGCATGGTCATGACCTTGGTAACACTGGCAGGGGCAAGGGGCTGGTGGGCGTTGGACTCATACAACACTTGCCCTGTGGTCACGTCCATTAAAAGGGCGCTTTTTGCTTCTACATCCAGAGCAGCAGCGCTGACGGTGGCGGGTAGCATGGCAAGCAGCAGTGCCATGACCGCAAAAAAACTCAAACATCGTTTCATGGTGATCCCTCCGTTTCTATAGCTACCTTATGAAGCCCGTCCCCGAGGTATGATGAAAAAATAAAAAACCGGTTTTCAAAAAGAAAACCGGTTATGATCTTGCCAGCAAAGTGTTCGTTGCCTGCCGAAATGCGCCGAACTCCTCGTCGCTGCATTTGACAGAAACCTTAACCGGCTTTTTGTAGTCCAGACTGAACATGCCGATAAAGCTTTTTCCGTTGACTTGCTGTTTTTCGTTACCTACCAGCACCTGAAAGGGTTGCACCATCGCCAGGGCAACAAAGTCTTTCACTTGCTGCGCAGAATAAATATGAATTTGAAATTGGCGCATGAAAACTCCTTCCACACTGTACAAACAGTGAATTTTGCGTTATAATGTACTGCAACAGAAAACTTGCAGTATGCCCATTATAGCAGAGTTTTAGCAATATGCAATTAGAAAAACTGACGATATAACCAAAAATATACTATCTGATTTGGTGATTTTGACTATGAAGTTTGGATTTTACACCCTTGGGTGCAAGGTAAATCAATATGAGACCCAAGCTATGGAGCAGCTTCTGACCCGTATGGGATATGAAGTTTGTGGCTTTGATGCCGGCTGTGATGCATACATTATCAACACATGCTCTGTCACGGCGGTGGCAGACAAGAAAAACCGGGCGATGATCCGCCGCTGCCGTCGGGACAATCCCGGGGCGGTAATCGGTGTTTGCGGCTGCTACAGCCAGCATGCCCCGGATGCATTGGCGAATTTAGGCGTAGATGTGATCGGCGGCAGCGCCCAGCGGGAGGAATTTTTGCAGCAAATGCTGTCTTGCCTGGCAGACCGGCAGCCGAAAACCGTACTGGATCAGGCGTTAAAGCGCCGGGAGTTTGAGATTTTGCCCCCCGGCGGCCTGGAGGGTCGCACCCGTGCCATGCTGAAAGTGCAGGACGGCTGCGTGAATTTCTGCACCTACTGCATTATCCCCTACACCCGTGGTCCTGTCCGCTCTGCCCCATTGGAACTGGCGGTGGCGCAGGCAAAGGAATTGGCGGAAATGGGATATCGGGAGATCGTAGTCACCGGTATTGAGATCGCATCCTGGGGTGTGGACTTACCGGAAAAACCCGGGCTTGCCACGCTGATAACTGCGGTTTGCCAGGCTGTGCCGGACTTGCGTGTCCGTCTAGGCTCGTTAGAACCCAGGGTCATTACGGAGGATTTTTGCGATCAGCTGGTGAAACTGCCCAATCTGTGCCCCCAGTTCCATCTGTCTATGCAGTCCGGCTGCGATACGGTGCTTGCCCGAATGAAGCGCAAGTATGACACTGCCCGGTATCTGGAAAGTGTAGAGCTTCTGAAGCGAGTTTTCCCCGGCTGCGCCGTGACTACGGATATGATCGTGGCATTTCCCGGCGAAACAGAGGAGGAATTCAACCAAAGCCTTGCCTTTATCCGCAAGTGCGGCTTTGCCGACATGCACATTTTCCCCTATTCCCGCCGTCCGGGAACACCGGCGGACAAAATGCCCGACCAGCATGATAATGCCACCAAAGAAGCCAGAAGCAAGGCGGCGATCGCAGTGGCGGCGGAAATGTCTTTGGTATATCGGCAGGCGCTGGTGGGACAGACGCTGGAAGTGCTGTTTGAAGAGCCGGAGGGAGAATTCTTTACCGGCCATGCGCCCAACTATGTAAAGGTCTATGCCCGGGGCGAGAATTTGCACAATACTTTGGTTCCGGTCAGGGTTACCGGTATTTACGCAGAGGGTGTAACCGGCATAATTTGTAATTGCGATTGAAAATTATCGACAAGCAAAGAAAAGTGTGCTATACTATAAGGTAATCGAAAAGAAACTTTCACATCAAGGAGGCGTTTCCTTTGAAATATTGGCGCGGATACTTGGTTGCGGTGATCATCGCTGCCATCTCCTGGGCGCTGATCCAATTTGCGCAGGCGCATACGGTCCTTGTGGATATGATCTATCCCTATGTGACCCGTCTGATCATTTCCTCTATGGCGGATTGGACCAGCGGATTTTCCTTCTGCTTATGGCAGGTGCTGGTGATGGGACTGGTGGCTTGCGGTATTGCAAGCGTGGTGCTCATGATCGTGCTGAAATGGAATCCCATCCAGTGGCTTGGCTGGATCATGGCTGTGATCAGCTGTCTTTCTCTGTGTAACACAGCGCTGTATGGCTTAAATAAATATGCCAGCCCCCTGGCAGACGATATGCGTATGCAGATCGTGGACTTTACGGTTTCCGAGCTTAACGAAGCCACTGCGTATTTCCGGGATCAGGCAAATGAGCTGGCACAGAAAGTGCAGCGCAACGAAAAAGGCGAACCGGATTTTGGAAGCTTTGAGGAGCTGGCGGCTGTGGCCGGCGAGGGCTATACTGACCTGACCTATGAGCAGGCGATCTCTGTGTTTGCCGGCTCGGTGGCACCGGTAAAAAAGCTGTCCTTCAGCTGGATCTATTCCATGCAGGGCATCGGCGATGTTACCGTTCCCCTGACCGGTGAAGCGTCGGTCAACCCCAACGTTCCCAGCGCAGCGCTGCCCTTTACCATGTGTAAGGCAATTGCGCACCGCATGAGTATTTACAGCGCCGATGACGCAGAATATGCGGCATTCTTGGCTTGTATTTCCAACGAAAATATTGCGTTCCAGTACAGCGCATATATGATCGCCTATCAGAAGTGCTATATTGCTCTGTCCTCTTTGCCCACCACTACCGCAAAGAACTGCGCTGCCCAGACCGATGCCGGCGTCAATGCGCTGCTGCGGCAGGATCTGAAGGCGTATATCAAGTTCTTTGGCGATCAGACCGGCAAGGCAACTGTGCGTACTACGGCGGCGACCTTGCCCACAGAGGCAGACCCCAATGCGCCCGCAGAAGTGATATTCTCTGAGTATGCCGGTGTGGCAGATTTGCTGGCAAGCTGGTATATGGAAAAGTTTGTGATTCCTCTGTATGTGGAAGAGGAAGAGCCTTTCAATCCCTTGGATCCTGCTCAGGTTGGTCTTGCGCCTGCCGCCGGTTGATTTTATGGAAATGAAAAATGCCCTGCAAGCAGGGCTGCCCCTTTTGGGGCTGGAATTGACGGAACATACACAAGACACTCTATGCACCTTTGGTCACCATGTGATCGAGCAGAACAAGGTGATGAACCTGACTGCCATAACAGAGCCGGCGCAGGTGGCAAAGCTGCATTTGCTGGATAGTCTGACCGTTCTGAAAGTGGCAGACCTTGCCGGCAAAAAGGTGATCGATGTGGGCTGCGGCGCAGGTTTTCCCGGCGTGCCGTTGAAAATTGCCTGCCCGGATATGGAGCTGACGCTGCTGGATTCTCTGGGCAAGCGTATGACTTGGCTGGAAACGGTGCTGCCCCAGCTGGGTGTGGAGGCCACTTGCCTGACTGCCCGGGCGGAGGAAGCGGTGACTACCCGCCGGGAGCAATATGATTTTGCCACCAGCCGCGCGGTGGCTCGGCTGAATATCCTGCTGGAACTGACGGCCCCTTATGTAAAAGTGGGCGGCGCAGTGCTGGCTATGAAAGGCGCAGCTGCCCCGGAGGAACTGGAGGAAGCAAAAAATGCCATCACCCGTTTGGGACTGAAGCTGGAGCAGGTGGCGAAATTCCCCATCGACGATACGGCCCATCAGGTGATCGTTCTGCGGAAAGTGAAACCCACACCGCCTCAGTACCCTCGTCGGTATGCCAAGATCAAGCAAGCACCCCTATAAAAGAAATCGCCCACAGACCTTTGTCTGTGGGCGATTGTTATTTTGCAATTACACCAGAGCAGCGGTGATAATAGCCATCTTGTAGACCTCGTCGGCGTTACAGCCACGGGACAGGTCGTTGATGGGAGCTGCCAGACCCTGCAGAATGGGGCCGTAAGCCTCGAAACCGCCCAGACGCTGAGCGATCTTGTAGCCGATGTTACCAGCCTCGATCAGGGGGAAGATGAAGGTGTTGGCGTAGCCAGCCACGGGAGAGCCGGGGAACTTCAGCTGACCGACCTCGGGAGCAACAGCTGCGTCGAACTGCATCTCACCGTCGATGAGCAGTTCCGGATCCAGCTTTCTTGCCTCGATAACAGCATCGTGGCTCAGCTGAACGGTGTTGCCCTTGCCGGAGCCGTTGGTGGAGAAGCTCAGCATTGCGACCTTGGGATCGATGCCGAAGACCTTAGCGGTCTTTGCGGTTTCAACAGCGACCTCAGCCAGCTTCTGTGCGCCGGTCTGCACAACATTGCCTTCCTTATCAACGGAATCCTCGTAGCTCAGGTTGATAGCGCAGTCGCCCATTGCCAGCTTCTCTTCGCCACGAACCATGATGAAGCAAGAGGAAACCAGGCTTGCGCCGGGCTTGGTCTTAACCAGCTGCAGTGCAGGACGAACAGTGTCAGCGGTGGAGTAAGTAGCGCCGCCCAGCAGGGAGTCAGCCAGACCCATCTTCACCAGCATAGTGCCGAAGTAGTTACCCTTGCTCAGAGCAGCACGGCAATCCTCGGGGGACATCTTGCCCTTGCGGATCTCAACCATCTTCTCGACCATAGCGTCCATACCTTCGTAGGTCAGAGGATCGATGATCTCCACACCCTCGATGTTGAAGCCGCCCTTAGCAGCGTTGGCCTTGACTTCCTCCACGTTGCCGATCAGAATGGGGGTCAGGAACTTGCCTTCGTTCAGGCGAGCAGTTGCCTCCAGAATACGAGCATCGTGACCCTCGGTAAAGACGATCTTCCGGGGGTTGGCTTTCAAAACTTCGATCATTGCATTAAACATGAGAAAACCTCCAATACTGGGCCAATAGCCCAAATTTTTACAAAAGGATTATACATCAAAAAATCTGTATTCGCAACTGTTTTTCACAAAATTTATTTTTCTGCGGAACAGTTGACGGACATACTGTTTATTTGGTATTATAAATATAAACCAAGAAAGGGGGAAAACCTATGGTAAAAATCATTTGGCTCATTCTGATCGTCGCCTTTATATGGGTAGAGGCGGAAACCGTGTCCGTGGTGTCACTGTGGTTTGCGCTGGGCGCATTGGCTGCGCTGATTACTGCATGGGCAGGCGGCGGATTGGGTTTGCAGATCGGCATATTCGTAGTGGTGTCGGCGGCGCTTTTGCTGCTGCTAAGACCGGTCGCTAAGCGTTACTTTACACCGAAGCTGGAAAAGACCAATATCGATGCGGTAATTGGCGCTACCGGTATGGTCATCAAAACGGTGGATAATGACCTTTCCGAGGGTCAGGTCAAGCTGGGCGGTATGGAATGGTCTGCCAGAAGCACCACCGGTGAGCAGATCCCCGAGGGCACGAAAGTACAAGTAGACAAAATTGAGGGCGTAAAGGTGTATGTCACCCCCTGCCCCGTAGAAGCAGCAACCAAATAAGGAGGAATATATTATGTTAGTACTGATTCTGATCGCATTGGTATTTTGGCTGGTGATCTCCAACATCTTTGTGGTGCAGCAGTCCCGTGCATACGTGGTGGAGCGCTTGGGCGCATTCCATGCGGTGCAGGGTGTGGGTCTGCACATCAAGCTGCCGCTGATCGACCGGATCGCCCGTCGTGTTTCTCTGAAGGAGCAGGTGCTGGACTATCCGCCCCAGCCGGTTATCACCAAGGATAACGTCACCATGCAGATCGATACGGTTGTGTATTTCCAGATCACAGACCCCAAGCTGTACACCTACGGCGTGGAGCAGCCCATGGCGGCAATGGAAACCCTGACCGCAACCACCCTGCGTAATATTATCGGCGACCTGGAGCTGGATCAGACCTTGACCAGCCGTGATATTATCAACACCAAGATGCGTGCCATTCTGGACGAAGCCACCGACCCTTGGGGCATCAAGGTCAATCGTGTGGAGCTGAAAAACATTCTGCCGCCTCAGGATATTCAGAATTCCATGGAAAAGCAGATGAAAGCAGAGCGTGACCGCCGTCAAGCGATCCTGCAGGCGGAAGGTCAGAAAAAGTCTGCTATTCTGATCGCAGAAGGTGAGCGTGAGTCCGCAATTCTGCGTGCAGATGCAGAAAAGCAGGCAGCGATCCTGAAGGCGGAGGCTGACAAAGAGGCAGCGATCCTGAAGGCAGACGGTGAGGCGCAGGCAATTCGCACCGTGCAGCAGGCGATGGCAGATTCCATGGCAATGCTCAATGAGAAAGCGCCTAATGATCAGGTGGTAAAGCTCAAGGCAATTCAGGCTATGGAGAAAATCGCTGACGGCAAGGCTACCAAGATCATCATTCCCTCTGAAATGCAGGGTTTGGTAGGCATGGCAAACGGCCTTGTAGAAGGCGTTAAGGAATAACCACAGAAGCACCCCATCATTCGATGGGGTGCTTTTCCGTTAACAATCCGTGAACAATGGGCAAAAATGGTTGAAATCCTGCCTTTTTGCAATATAATAGGGGTAGATTAAAAAGGCAGGTATGCACGTATGCATGTAATCGGCGCGTTTTTCCGGCGGCTTATTATGAAACTGGTGGCTTCCACCCAGCGTTTTATGCAAGGTCGCTATGGCACAGATAAACTGAATACGGCAATTTTGGTCTGCGGTCTGGCGGCTTGTTTTCTGGCGATGCTGATGCCCTCTGCTATTTTGCATCTGATCCTGACGGTGATCTCTTATGTACTGATGGGTTGGGCGATTTTTCGCATGCTCTCCCGGAATACTTATAAGCGCTATCAGGAAAATTGCAAATACCTGCGGTTTTTGGATCGTCTGAAAGACCGGCAGCACCGGTACTTTGATTGCCCCCGTTGCCGTCAGCAGGTGCGTGTTCCCCGTGGCAAAGGCAAGATATCCATTACATGCCCCAAGTGCAAGGAAAAATTTATAAAGAAAACCTGAAACAAGCAGCTTGCATTCGGTGCAGGCTGCTTTTTCCATTGACGGATATGGGTAAACACGATAAAATATAGACAGCTTATCTTGACAGAAAGGACAAGCGACTATGAAACATAAGATATTTCGATATGATCCGTCCCTTTCCCGATTTGAAAAGGACTTTGATCTGCGAATGGAAAATTATCGCCGGGCAAAGGAAAACCTGCTTGCCCCCGGACAGACGCTGGCGGATTTTGCCAACGGACACAAGTATTTTGGTTTCCATCAGGCTGATGGCGGTTGGTACTACCGAGAGTGGGCGCCGGCGGCAGATGCGGTGTATCTTACTGGCGATTTTAATGGCTGGGATCGTCGGGGTTGCCCCTTGCAAAAACTGGATAACGGTGTTTGGGAGGTGTTTTTGCCCGGTGAGAACGGGCTGCAGGAAGGTCAGCGGGTACTGACCCTGGTGCTGAAAAACGGCTGGGAGTTGGAGCGTGTTCCGCTGTATGCCACCCGGGTGGAGCAAGACCCGGTGAGCTTTGCCTGGTTTGGTGTGGTTCATCAGCATGGCAGCCGGCAATGGAACGATGTAGGTTTTAAGCCTAAGAAAAACCTCTTTATCTACGAATGTCACATCGGCATGGCGCAGGAGGAGGGGAAAGTCGGCTCTTACCGGGAGTTCCGGGAAACGGTTTTGCCCCGTGTGCGAGATTTAGGCTACAATGCTATTCAAATTATGGCAATCATGGAGCATCCGTACTATGCCTCTTTCGGTTACCAAGTCACCAATTTCTTTGCCGCATCCTCCCGGTTCGGCACGCCGGAGGAACTGAAAGAACTGGTGGAGGATGCCCATAAAATGGGTATCGCTGTGCTGTTGGATGTGGTGCATTCCCATGCCTGCCGCAATACCCGGGAGGGTATCAACGAGTTTGACGGCACGGTGTATCAGTTTTTCCATGACGGCGCCCGGGGTGACCATTCCGCATGGGGAACAAAATGCTTTGATTACAGCAAAACGGAGGTTTTGCACTTCTTGCTGTCCAACCTGAAGTTTTGGCTGGAAACCTATCGTTTTGACGGTTTTCGGTTTGACGGCGTGACCTCCATGCTCTATCAGGATCACGGACTCGGCACAAGCTTTGATTCCGGGGAGAAATACTTCTCTATGAATACGGATACCGATGCGGTGACCTACTTGCAGCTTGCCACAGAGCTTTCACGGCAGGTATGTCCCCATGCCATTATGATCGCTGAGGATATGTCCGCCATGCCCGGCATGTGTATCCCCATCAAAGATGGCGGCGTAGGCTTTGACTACCGCCTTGCCATGGGTGAGCCGGATATGTGGATCCGGCTGCTGAAGGACACACGGGATGAGGATTGGGACTTAAATCAAATCTATTATGAGCTGGCAAACCGCCGCCCCAAGGAGAAGGTGGTAGGCTACTGCGAATCCCACGATCAGGCGCTGGTGGGTGATAAGACTATTATGTTCCGGCTGTGCGATCAGGAAATGTACTGGTCTATGGATGCCGGCAATCAGAATATGACCATTGACCGGGGTATGGCGCTGCATAAAATGCTGCGGCTGATCACCGCCTCTTTGGGCGGCGAGGGTTATTTGACATTTATGGGTAACGAATTCGGTCACCCGGAGTGGATCGATTTTCCCCGGGAGGGCAACGGCTGGAGCTACCATTACTGCCGTCGCCAGTGGTCGCTGGCAGACAACCCGAATCTGAAATATTCTCAACTGCTGGCATTTGAAAAGGCCATGGTCAAGCGACTGAAAAGTGACCGTGTGCTGTCCGGTCACGATCGGCAGCTGCAGCTGGATAATCAGGCAAAGACCTTGGTGTACGAGAAGGGCAAGGCAGTGTTTGCCTTTAACTTCCACCCGGTGAATTCCTACGACGGCTGCTGGCTGGTCATGCCCGAGCCGGGAGAATATAGCGTTGTTATGTCAACCGATGATTACTGTTTTGGCGGTCACGGACGGATCTGGCATCAGACATACTCCACAGAGCTGCACGACGGAAAACCCTGTATTCGTTTGTACTTGCCCAGCCGCACCGCCGTGGTGCTGCAGAAACAATAAAACCCGATTTATCGGCGAATTTCAAATCACCGCACACCTTGTCATTCCGAGCATAGTCGAGGAATCTACGCACAGAAAATCTGCTTAGCAGTAACGATGATGCGTAGATCCTTCGACTCGCAATGCTCGCTCAGGACGACCGGTCTTTGGAAAGCTTGGCGGCGCGTCAAATCAGAATTTGGCAGAGAAATACCCTCGCAACTGCACAGTTGCGAGGGCGTTTTTTATAGTTGTTCCTGCGCCAGGCGGATATAAAGATCCGCATCCTCGTGGATATAGGCGATCTGCTCCGGTGTCAGCGGTTTTGCCACCACCGCCGGATTGCCCAAAATCAATGAGCCTGCCGGCGCATTCATCTTGCCGGTGACTACCGCGCCTGCGCCCACCAGACAGTGATCGCCGATCACTGCGCCGTTAAGCACGATAGCGCCCATACCGATAACACAGTCATTGCCCACGGTGCAGCCGTGGAGGATGGCGTTGTGACCGATGGAACAGCCTTTACCCACGGTGACCGCTTCGTGCAGGGTGCAGTTATCCTGAATGTTGGAGTTTTCTCCAATAAAGATCTGACCCCGGTCGCCACGCAGAACCGCATTGTGCCAAACGCTCACATTGTTGTGAAGTACCACATCGCCGGTGACTACCGCGCCGGAGGCAATATAAACTTTCTTTTCCATAAAGCAACACTCCTTTTGCCTTATTTTATAACAGTGTTGCATAAAAAACAAGGGGCGAAATGCCCCTTGTTATTACAGAACCAAGCTGGGTGCGGAGTAGACTCTTGCGGCACATTCCTGATCCAGCAGGTACAGACCCTTGGGGTCTTGACCAAACAGCTTGTAGCGGTTGACCATGGAATCGGCGGAATCCTCTTCCTCCATCTGCTCGTCCACAAACCAGTCCAGGAACTTCATGGTGCGGTAGTCCTTTGCCTCATGCGCCTCGTGGTAGATGTTGTTGATCAGTGCGGTAACATACCGTTCATGCTCTGCGGCGATCTCCATAGGTGCCAGCAGAGAATCAAATACCTTGTCCGGCTTGCCGATGGCTTCCAAGGTCACCTTCAGACCGTTATTCTGCATGTACTTCATGAACAGTAGAGCGTGGTCACGCTCCTCCTGGGCCTGCACCATGTAGTAGTTGGCGTAGCCGTCCAGATCCTGCTCGTCGTAGTAATTTGCCATGTCTAAGTACAGGTATGCGCTATAAAATTCCTTGTTGATCTGATCGTTGAGCAATGCGGCAATTTTCTCGTTCATAATAAACTCCTTTCAAGCAAAAGCCGCCGATCCCGGTCGGGGACCGGCGGTAGTGGTTTCGACGGTTATTTGAAATATCTTTCCAGCAAGCCTTTGAGGGCTACACCGTGTCTTGCTTCATCGCGCGCCATCTCATGCACGGTATCATGAATAGCGTCCAGGCCGTTTTTCTTAGCGCAGACAGCCAGGTCGAACTTGCCCTGAGTTGCGCCGAACTCGCAGTCCACACGCCATGCCAGGTTGTCCTTGGTGGTAGCCTTCATGTTGGGCTCCAGATCCTCGCCCAGCAGCTCTGCGAACTTAGCAGCATGCTCTGCTTCCTCGTAAGCGGCTTTCTCCCAGTACAGACCGATCTCGGGATAACCCTCACGGTGTGCGATGCGAGCCATGCACAGGTACATACCTACTTCGGAGCACTCGCCGTTGAAGTTGGCCATCAGCTGGTCAAAGATATACTTCTTGTCCTCCTCGCTGATGTCGGGGTTGTTCTTAACGGTCTGAGCGTAAACGCCGTACTCGTGAACAGCAGCCAGCTTCTGCTCGCCAACCTGCTCAACAAACTTGGATGCGGGGACTTTGCAAACGGGGCAGATGAAATCCTCTGCCAGTTCCTCAGCGGTGTGAACGTAACCGCAAACGCTACATACAAACTTCTTCATAATATTTCCTCCAAATTATTGTGTTTATTTATGTGTGATTATTCCTGCTCTTCGAACAGGTCAGGACCTACATTGCACAGGGGACACTCGTAATCTTCGGGCAGCTCATCGCCCTCGTAGACATAACCGCATACGGTGCATACATACTTTTTCATACTGCTTGATTCCTTTCATTTTTACAATTCCGGCAAAGGCCGGTGAAGCTGAGCTGGCAGCCTTCTACAGTTCCGCCGCAACAGCTGGCAGCGGTTTTTGCCAAGGAAGCCGGGACTCGCATTTCGTCCAGATCGATGACGGCATCGCAGCCAGCACAGATAAAATGGACATGGGGATCTGTGTTTCCGTCGAATCGCTCCACACCGCGAACGGTGGCTACGCTGCTTGCCAGTCCCTGCTCCTTGAACAAGGTCAGGTTTCGGTAAACCGTTCCCATAGCCAGGTCCGGGATCTGGGGCTTCAGCTGGGCATAAAGCATTTCGGCGGAGGGGTGCGCCCTGGACTGCCGCAGGCAATCCAGAATGGCATCGCGCTTGCGAAAATGTTTTTGGGTTTGCGCCATGTCATCACCTCGTTTATGAGAATCATTCTTGTTTACAAACACAATATAGCATATCGTTTTCTGCTTGTCAATAGGAATTATTCTTATTTAGAAAAAATTTTTCTTTTGTTGCGTGTTTGCCTTTGGCGGTGTATAATAACACTATATTATATAAGGAGATCGCTATGGGCATTGAGTTTGAACTGAAATTCCGAGCCACACCGGAGCAGATCACCGCAGTTGCAGCTGCGCTGGCAGGTCAGGTCTGTTACTACAATATGCAGACTACCTACTACGATACCCCCTCCGGGGCGCTGGCAGAGCGGTTTTACACTTTGCGCCGGCGTATGGAAAACCAGCGCAGCGTCTGTACTCTGAAATACCCGGCGGACGAGATCGGCAGAGGTGAGATCGAATTGGCGTGCGGTGATATTCAACAGGCACTTCCTTTGCTATGTAAACAATCTGGTTTGCAGGAACTGCCCGCTTTGCTGGCAGAGGGCATCGTTTCCATTTGCGGCGCGCAGTTTCAGCGCACTGCAATCACAGTGACCCAGCCGGATTGCACGGTAGAGGTGGCGCTGGATCAAGGTGTCTTGTTTGGCGGCGACCGGGAGATCCCCCTGTGTGAGATCGAAGTGGAGTTAAAAGATGGCAGCCGGCAGGCGGTCATGGAATATGCTACGGTGCTTGCCCGTACTTACGGTTTGGAGCTGGAAAGCAGCAGTAAATTCCGTCGGGCGCTGGCGTTGGCAAAGGGAGAGTAATATGGCAGCTTTTGAAAAATTGTTTTCTCAGTATGATCGGTTGTTTCTGTTCGATACGGAAACCACCGGTCTGTCCTACAGCCGGGATGAGATCATCGAATTTGCGGCGGTGGTGGTAGAGCAAAAGGATGGCGAGCCTGTTGTGGTGGAGGAGTATGACCAGCTGATCACCCTTAGCCCCGGTGTTACCGTACCGCTGGAAATTGAAAAGCTTACCGGCATTTCCAATCAGGATATTTTGGCAAGGGGTATTTCCAAGCAGCAGGTCTGCGCCGATATTGCCCGAATGGTAGCCGGCAATACGTTGCTTTTGGCATATAACGCCCATTTTGATTTAAGTTTTCTCTTTTACCTGCTGCTCCGTGACGGCGACCCTGCCATTTTGAAGGGCAAGGACAAGCTGGATCTGTATACCGTATATAAAGACCGCAGACCCTATCCCCATAAGCTTTGTCACGCAATTGAAGCCTACGGCTTGGGCGATCAGGTAGTCAATTCCCACCGGGCGGTGGACGATGTGATTGCCACGGTGGCGGTTATGAAATCCATAGAAGCCGAGCGCAGCGACTTGGAGCGCTACATCAATCTGTTCGGCTATAATCCCAAGTACGGTGTGGAGGGCAAGCCTATCGGCTCGGTTACATACAAGCCTCAACCCTATAATTCCACAAAACCGCTTTACGAACTGTAATAGAAAAACAATCAGGAGTGATCATTATGGTAAATGAAAATGCATACGCCTTGGGCTCTAACCGATCTGCGATCCGGGACCTGTTTGAGTACGGCAGAGGCAGAGCTGCAGTGGTAGGCGACGATAATATTTTTGACTATTCTCTGGGCAATCCCGGTATTCCTGCTCCGGAGCAGGTGCAGCAGACCATCGCCCAGCTGTTGCAGGATACCGATCCGCTGCAGCTGCACGGCTACACTTCCGCCGTGGGCGACCTGGCTGCCCGTCAGGCTATTGCAGATGATCTGAACAGCCGCTATGATGCAGCCGTGACCCCGGCAGAACTATTTATCACCTGCGGCGCAGCACCCGGTCTGTGCGCAGCGTTTCGGGCATTGGCATTTCCCGATGCGGAATTTTTGGCAGTCGCGCCGTTCTTTCCGGAGTACCGTCCCTTTGTAGAATCCGCCGGCGGTGTATTTAAGGTCGTGCCTGCGGATCTGCCGGACTTCCAGATCCGGCTGGATGCGCTGGAATCCATGCTGACCCCCAACACGGCGGCGATCATTCTCAATTCCCCCAATAATCCTGCCGGCACAGTCTATTCAAGAGAAACTCTGGTGGCGCTGGCGGCGCTGCTGGAGAAAAAGGCGGCGCAGTTTGGCCATCCCATTTATATTGTGGCGGACGAGCCTTACCGTGAACTGGTTTACGGCGGCGTGGAAGTACCGTTTATTCCCACGATCTATAAGGATACCGTGGTGTGCTATTCCTACTCCAAATCCTTGTCCCTGCCCGGTGAGCGTATCGGCTATATCTATGTACCCAGCCGTGCCACCGACGGACAGCAGGTCTATGCCGCTATCTGCGGCGCATCCCGTGCCAACGGTCACGTGTGCGCTCCCTCTATGTGGCAAAAAGTCATTACCCGCTGCGCCCATCTGCGCCCCGACCTGCAGGCTTATGACCGCAATCGTATGGCGCTGTATAAAGGTTTGGTGGATGCCGGCTATGAAGTGGCAAAGCCGGACGGCGCATTCTATCTGTTTGTGAAAGCTCCCGGCGGCGATGCCAATGCATTCTCTCAGAAAGCAAAGGAAAAAGATGTACTGGTGGTTCCCGGCGATAGCTTTGGCTGCCCCGGCTACTTCCGTGTGTGCTACTGCGTCAGCTATGACAAGATCGTCAGAAGTTTGCCGCTGTTCCGGGAGCTGAATACTTAATATTTAAGAAGGTGGTGACACCGTGGCAAGATTATCCGATCCCATTACCATACTCAAGGGCGTAGGCCCTACCAAGGCAAAACAGTTTGCACAACTGAATATTTTTACCCTGGAGGATCTGATCTGCCACTTCCCCCGTGGTTACGAGGATCGCACACGGCTGACCACCATTGAAAAATTAGAGCCGGACAAGCCTGCCTGCTTTAAGGCGATGGTGATGAACGCCCCCCGCACAGCCCATATCCGCAAGGGTTTGGATGTGACCAAGGTGCAGGTAGCGGACTATACCGGCAGGTTAAACCTGACGTTTTTCAATCAGAAATTCACCACAGACCGTCTGCAGTACGGTAAGGAATATATTTTCTACGGCGCAGTGTCCGGTGATTTTATCGGCTACAGTATGACCTCTCCGGTGTTTGAGGAGCTGGATTCCCAGCCCATCACCACTCGGCGGGTGCTGCCCATTTATCCCCTGACGGCGGGACTGTCCAACGCCTCTGTTCTCAAAGCGGTCCAGCAGGCGCTGGCGATCTGCGATGTGCCGGCAGAGGTTCTGCCGGAATCCGTGCGCAAGCGCTACGGCATTTTGCCGGCTGAGCGGGCGTATTATGCTATTCATCAGCCCTCCTCTATGGAGGAGGCAGAGCTTGCCAAGCAGCGGTTGATCTTTGAGGAATTTTTCGTGTTTTCCGCCGGACTTTCCCTGATGCGTGCTGCCCGGGCAGGCAAGCAGGTGAAGCCTTACGACCGGCTGGATCTGACTGCGTTTTACAGTGCGCTGCCCTTTGCCCTTACCGGTGCGCAGCAGCGTGCCATAGGGGAAATTGCCGCCGATCTGCAGACCGGTAAGCCTATGAATCGGCTGCTGCAAGGCGATGTGGGCAGCGGTAAGACCATGGTGGCGGCAGCGGCGGCATATCTGGCTGCCCAAAACGGCAAGCAGACCGCGCTGATGGCGCCCACGGAGATTTTGGCGGAGCAGCATTACCGATCCCTCTCCCGGCTGTTAGAGCCGTTGGGTGTCCGTGTCAGCCTGCTCACCGGCGGTCTGACACTGAAAAACAAGAAACTTACCCGGGAAGCGGCCCAAACCGGACAGACCGATTTGATAATCGGCACCCACGCATTGGTTTCTGACAGCACCCAGTTCCATGATCTGGGTATGGTCATCGCCGATGAGCAGCACCGCTTTGGTGTTGCCCAGCGGTCAGCGCTGTCTGAAAAGGGCAGCGATCCCCATTTGCTGGTGATGTCGGCGACCCCCATTCCCCGGACGCTGTCGCTGATCATGTACGGCGATTTGGAGGTTTCCGTTCTGGACGAGCTGCCCCCCGGCAGACAGCAGACGGAATCCTTCCTTGTAACGGAGAGCTATCGCCCCCGGATCAATGCCTTTATCCGTAAGCATGTTGCGGAGGGCCACCAGTGCTATGTGGTCTGCCCGGCGGTGGAGGAGAACGGCGAGCTGGATCTGAAAGCGGCTACGGTCTGGGCGGAAACATTGCAAAAGACCGTATTCCCGGATCTGCGTGTGGCGCTGCTCCACGGTCAGATGAAAGCCGCGGAAAAAGAGGCAGTAATGACAGCCTTTGCCCGGCATGAGGCAGATGTTTTGGTTGCTACCACAGTAATTGAAGTGGGTGTGGATGTGCCAAATGCCACGCTGATGGTGGTGGAGGATGCAGACCGGTTCGGTCTTTCCCAGCTCCATCAGCTCCGTGGTCGTGTAGGCAGAGGCGATGCCAAAAGCTACTGCATTTTGGTGTCCAACAACAAAAACAGTGAAACCCTTGCCCGGCTGAAAGCGCTGTGTGCTACCACCGACGGCTTTAAGATCGCAGAGGAAGATCTGAAAATGCGTGGACCCGGCGACTTTTTCGGCGCCCGGCAGTCCGGCATGCCGGTGTTCCGGGTAGCCAATTTAAGCTGCGATCTGCAGACTCTGAAGCAAGCCCAGCTGGCATCCAAGGAATGGATCGAAACCTCCGGCACGGAAGATACTGCCGAGGGACAGGCGATGCGCCGCCGGATCGGCGAGCTGTTCCGCCGCGCCCAAGGTACGATGAATTAAATCAGCGCCCCACCTATTTGCGGTGGGGCGTTGCCTTTGGTTACAAAAAATTTCAAAAAACAGTTGTAAGTTTGCAAAAAATGATGTAAAATAGTATGACTGGTAAAATGCCATTATTGCGAAAACCTGATTCCCGGAGGAATTATTAATGATAAAACCCATTGTGTTAGTTGTTATGGACGGTGTGGGCAGAGGCGACGGCGGCAGCGGTGATGCGGTAGCAGTGGCAAAGACTCCTACGCTGGATCGTTTATTGAATACCTGTCCTCACACTTATCTGAAAGCCCATGGCACAGCCGTCGGTCTGCCCTCGGATGAGGATATGGGCAACAGTGAAGTCGGCCATAATGCATTAGGCTGCGGTCAGGTCTATTCCCAGGGCGCTAAGCTGGTGGGAGAGTCCATTGAAAACGGCACGCTGTTTGCGTCTGATGTGTGGAAAGAACTGGCAGAAAATGCCAAGGACGGAAAGGCGATGCATTTCATCGGTCTTTTGTCTGACGGCAATGTGCACTCTAATATTTCCCATCTGATCGCACTTTTGAAGGCTGCCAAGGCAGCCGGTGTGCAAAAAGCCTACTGCCACATCCTGCTGGACGGCAGAGATGTACCGGCTACTTCTGCGCTGGAATATGTGCAGCAGCTGGAGGATGTGCTGACAGAACTGTCCACTGATGTCTGCGATTATGCCATCGCTTCCGGTGGCGGCAGAATGGTGGTCACTATGGATCGCTATGAAGCCAACTGGGGCATGGTGGAGCTTGGCTGGCGCACCCATGTGCAGGGTCAGGGTAGGCAGTTCGGATCTGCCACGCAGGCTATCGAGACCTACCGGGCAGAGACCGGCTGTATCGATCAGGATCTGCCTGCCTTTGTGGTGGCAAGAAACGGCGAGCCGGTGGCAAAGATCGTCAACGGCGACAGCGTTGTGTTGTTCAACTTCCGTGGCGACCGGGCGCAGGAGATCTCTCTTGCTTTCGATCGCAAGGATTTTGATAAGTTTGACCGGGGCGATTATACCGGTGTGAAATTTGCCGGTATGCTCCAGTATGACGGCGACCTGAATATTCCCGAGAAGTATCTGGTGCAGCCCCCGGTGATCACCAACACCTTGACCGAGGTGTTGTGTAAAGCGAATATCCGGGAGTTTGCAGTGTCTGAAACCCAGAAATACGGTCATGTGACCTACTTCTGGAACGGCAACCGTTCCGGCAAGGTCTGTGAGGAACTGGAGGAGTATCTGGAGATCCCCTCCGGTGTGATCCCCTTTGAGCAGGCGCCTGCCATGAAGTCCAAGGAGATCACCGAGGCAATGGTGCAGGCAATGGCAAGCGGAAAGTTCCAATTCCTGCGCTGCAATTACCCCAACGGCGACATGGTGGGTCACACCGGTGTTATGGATGCGGTGGTCACCGCCATGGAATGTGTGGACAACGGTCTGAAAGCGATTTTGGAAACAGCAGACAAGTACGGCTATACTGTGCTGATCACTGCTGACCACGGCAACGCTGATCAAATGACCGAAACCAAAAAGGGCAAGACCTCTGTGCGTACTGCCCACTCTCTGAATACAGTTCCCTTTATTATTTATGACAACGACAAGGTTTGGAACATCCGTGAGGGTGAATACGGCCTTGCCAATGTAGCGCCCACGGTGGTAAAAATGATGGGACTGTCCGCCCCCGCCTGCTGGGAAGCAAGTATGGTTTGATAATTTAAGGAGGTACTGAATATGATCCGTCACGATAACGAAAACGGTAGCGTCAACGTCACCGCCGGTGTTTATACGGATATCGCCGGCACAGCCGCCAGCAATTGCTTTGGCGTAAAGGGTATGGCTGCCCGGTCTGTGTCCGATGGTGTTTATCATCTGCTGCGTAAGGAATCTATGTCCAAGGGCGTTAAGGTAGATTTCCATGAGGACGGCAGCATTTCCATTGATCTGCATATTATGGTGGACAACGGCGTCAATCTGGGCGCTGTAGGTGCATCTATTATTTCCGAAGTGCGCTATGTGGTGAACAAGTGCACCGGCACTCAAGTGCGTGCCGTCAACGTATATATCGATTCCATTGTGGGATAAGCTGGAGGTGTAACCATTGAAACAGACTATCAACGGCGCTGATTTTCGCCGTTTGGCAATCAGTGCGGCTGCATCAGTCGAGATTCATAAGCAGCAGTTAAATGAACTGAATGTGTTCCCCGTGCCGGATGGTGATACCGGCACCAATATGTCTATGACCATCAATGCCGCAGCTGCAGATCTGCGCAAGACGGAAGACCCCTCTTTGGAGAAGGCTGCTTCCGTTGCCGCATCTGCTATGCTTCGTGGCGCAAGAGGCAACTCCGGTGTTATCCTGTCCCTGCTGTTCCGTGGCATGTCCAAGAAGCTTAAGGGCGCAGAGGTTGCCGACGGTGTTCTGTGGGCGCAGGCGCTGCAGGAGGGCGTGGACGCTGCATATAAGGCAGTTATGAAGCCTGCTGAGGGCACAATCCTGACGGTTTCCAGACTGGCAGCAGCTGCTGCTCTGAAGGCATCTCAGGAGAATAACCATATTGAATTTGTTCAGGCAGCCGCTATCGAGGAAGCCAAGGTGGCGCTTGCCGACACCGTGAACATGAACCCGGTACTGAAAAAGGCGGGTGTTGTGGATGCCGGCGGTAAGGGCTGGGTGTTCGTGCTGGAGGCTATGCTCAGCTCCATGCAGGGCGAGGATGTGATCGTTCCCGAGGGCATGGCAGAAACTGCAGGCAAGGAGCAGGCGGATTTCTCCGACTTTGATACCGAGGACATCACCTTTACCTACTGCACAGAGTTTATCATCAGCCGTGAAAACGACAAAGACCCCGAGCCACTGCGTGCATTCCTGGACGGCATCGGCGATAGCCTGGTGCTGGTGGACGACGAGGAAATTATTAAGGTTCACGTGCACACCAATGACCCCGGCAAGGCGCTGCATGAAGCCATCGATTACGGCTCTTTCGTTACCGTAAAGATTGAGAATATGCGCCTGCAGCACACCGAGAAGGTGATGAGCGAGAGCGAGAAAGCACCCAAGATCGCCCAGCCGGAAAAGACTTTCGGCGTGGTTTCCGTTTGCGCCGGTGACGGTCTGGCGGACGTGTTTATGAATCTGGGCGTGGACGGCATCATCTCCGGCGGTCAGACCATGAATCCCAGCACCCAGGACATTCTGGAAAAAGTCAATCAGGTTCCTGCAGAAACCGTGTATGTTTTGCCTAATAATAAGAATATTATTATGGCAGCGGAGCAGGTGGATGCGCTGACCCCCAAGCATGTGGTGGTCATTCCCTCCAAGACTGTTCCTCAGGGCATTACCGCTATGCTGAATTTCAACCCCGAGGGCACGGAGGAGGAGAACACCGCAGCGCTGACCGATGCGCTGGATACGGTGGACACTATGCAGATCACCTATGCCGCCCGGAATTCCGATTTCGACGGCTATGATATCCACGAGGGTGACTATCTGGCAATTTACGGTAGTTCTCTGTTCGGCACCAATAAGGACATCAAGGTGCTGCTTCGTGCATTGGCAGAAAAAGTCCGTGATGAGGGTAAGGACTTTATCACCATCTACTATGGCGAGGATATTCAGGAAAAGCATGCCCAAAAGGCTGCCGATCTGTTCCAGGAAGTCTGTCCTGATGCAGATGTGAATCTGCTGCGGGGCGGCCAGCCGGTGTATTATTATCTGATCTCTGCGGAATAAGCTTCCGTAATAAAGGCGTACTGCAGGGCAACCTGCAGTACGCCTTATTTCATTGTCGAAAATTGTCTAAGGAGAGGGACAGAGCATGAAAAAATACTGGCATAAGGTAATGAAAGCAGTACGGCATTTTGCCGGTCTGCGAATTTCTGTGTATGCCTCCCATGCCAGCTTTTTTATTGTGCTTTCCGTATTCCCCAGCTTGGTGCTGCTGGTGAGTTTGCTGCGCTATACCGGCGTGGAGGTGGAGAACCTGACGGAACTGCTTCACGGCATTATTCCGGTGGCATTGATGCCCGCTGCCCAGCGGCTGATCACCACCACCTACCAAAGCACCACCGGCACATTGATTTCTATATCTGCGCTGACGGCGCTTTGGTCTGCCAGCCGGGGGATTCACGGCTTGGCCACCGGACTGAATTCTATTTACGGGGTGCAGGAGAACAGAGGTTATCTGCGGACACGGCTGGTAAGCGTGGTGTATACTTTTGCGTTTTTGCTGATGCTGCTGCTGACTTTGGGACTGCAAGTGTTCGGCTCGGGCATTCTCGGTTGGCTGCCACTGGAACAAAGTCCGCTGTTACGGTTGCTGGAGGGTATATTGGAGCAGCGGTTTTTCCTGCTGCTGCTTTTGCAGACGGCGCTGTTTACCGCTATGTTTATGGTGCTGCCAAACAAGCACAATGCCCTGGGCGACTCCTTTCCGGGGGCGGTGCTGGCATCGGTTTGCTGGCTGGTGTTCTCGGAACTGTATTCGGTGTATGTAGAGCATTTTGCAGGACTTTCCAATGTTTTTGGCTCTGTTTACGCTGTAGCATTGAGCATGCTGTGGCTGTATTGCTGCATTTGCATCGTGTTTTACGGCGGCGCATTGAATCACTGGCTGATGCATGCAGAAGAAAAATAATTCCTGTTTACGACTTGTTCACATATACAATGTATGATATAGTCAGAAAAAGGAAGGAGGGTGCGTATGTTTGGTTATGTAATGGCGAATCTGTCGGAACTGGATAAGACGGCTCGGCGGCGCTATAGCGCAGTTTATTGCGGTGTTTGCAGAAACATTCGCACCTGCGCCGGTAACTGCGCTCGTCTGGGACTCAGTTACGATATGGCATTTCTGGCGCTGCTGCTGATGAGCTTATACGAGCCTGAGGAGCAAGGCGGCAAGCGTGCCTGCATGCTCCATCCCTGCCGAGATTGGACAGATAATGCCTATATTCAATATGCTGCGGATATGAATGTGGCGCTGGCATATTATAACTGCATGGATGACTACGCAGATGACCGCAAGCTTATGGCGAAGAAAATGGCAGGTGTTTTTGAGAAAGCGCTGCCGGATATTCGTAGCCGTTATCCCCGCCAGTGCGAAAAAATCCAGCAATGTATTACCCGTCTGAACGAACTAGAAAAAGCAAGTTGCTCCAACCCGGATGAGGTTGCCGGCTGCTTTGGTGAGCTGATGGGCGAACTGCTGGTCTATGAAGAGGACATGTGGGCGGATACCCTGCGAAAGCTGGGTGCGGCGCTAGGCAGATATATTTACTTAGCAGATGCGGCGGTGGACTATCGTAAGGACAGCCGCAAGGGACACTACAATCCCTATATAGCCATGGGAATGCAGGAAGATTGGCAGACTTGGGAGCAGTATTTGGTGCTGGCGATGGGACGCTGCACAGATTATTATGAGCGACTGCCTCTGGTGCAGGATAAAAAGCTGCTGGACAATATCCTTTACAGTGGTATATGGGTGGAGTACAGAAGACGGCAAGGGAGAAAAACCGATGATCGATGATCCTTACAAGGTGCTTGGGGTCAGTCCCAATGCAACCGATGATGAAATAAAACAAGCCTACCGACGACTGGCGAAGCAGTATCACCCCGACCGGAATCCCAACGATCCGGTGGCGGCGAAAAAGATGCAGGAAGTCAACGCCGCCTATGAGCAGATCAAAAATCCCGATGCATATCAGCGTCCGGGCGGCGGTTACGGTGGCGGACAGAACTACGGCGGCTATGGTTATGACCCCTTTGGCGGCTGGCAGCAGCGGACATATTCCGGTGACCAGTATCAGCAGGCGGCGTATCAGTATATTATGTACGGCCGCTATGCCGAGGCACTGAACATTCTGAATAATGCCACCGAGAAAAATGCCCGTTGGTACTATCTGTCTGCTCTTGCCAATGACGGATTGGGGAATCAGGTCACGGCGCTGGAGCATATTCGCCGGGCAGTGAGTATGGAGCCGGACAACATGGAATACCTGCAGGCGCTGGAGGATATCCAGAACGGAGGCGCAGCGTATCGCCGTCAGGCAGGCGGCTTCCGGGGCTTCCAGGTCCGGGGCGGTCTATGGCAGCTTTGCCTGTGTTGGGCGGCGCAACTTTTCTGTTGCCGTGGCGGTGTTTTTTGCTGTTGACAAGCCGATATAGAAGTGCTACAATGCATTTGACAACCAGATACGGATTCCGTGGCAGACAGTGCGTATGGCGCTGACTGCTGAACAAGATAACCGGGTGTGATTCCCGGACGGTACCGCCGCTGTAAGTGCTGAAAAGCTGCGTTTGGTGAAAACCGGTCACTGGAAGTAATTCCGGGAAGGCTGCGTAGCTTTGCAGGGGAACTGCAACCGCCCTATAGGCACAAGTCAGAAGACCTACGGAATTTGGATTCTCCGCCTCCTGCGTGTTATGGGAGGTGCGTTTGTCGCAGAAAAACGGCTGCGGCACCCTTTTTTGGGTGCCGCGCATTTTTATTTTTCAGGAGGTTTTATTATGAAAAAATTATTTGCTGTTTTGCTCGCTGTAGCCTTGGTTTTAAGCCTTACCGCTTGCGGCGCAGCCAAGAATGGTGAAAGCACCGGCGCAGCCGAAAAGTCCTTTACAGTTACCGTTGTACACGCAGACGGCAGTTCCAAGGATTTCACCTACACCACCGATACAGATAAGCTGGGCGATTATTTGGAGAGCCAGGGCCTGATCGAGTCTGAGGGCGCAGATTCCGGTATGTTCCACACCGTAGACGGTGAGAAAGCAGACTGGAATGTAAACCAGAGCTACTGGGCGCTGTATGTGGGTGAGGAGTATGCAATGCAGGGCATCTATGACACCCCCATCGAAGATGGCGCAGTCTATAAGTTGGTGTACACCATTGGATAACAAAAAGATCACATTGCGGCAGATCGCTTTGTTTGGTATGCTGGGAGCGTTGACTTTCGGCGCCAAGGTTGCAATGAGCGGACTGGCCAACATTGAGCCGGTATCCCTGATGGTGATGTTGTTTGCCGTAATATTCGGCTGGAAATGTCTGTACCCTATCTATCTGTATGTACTGATGGAAGTGATGCTGTATGGCATCAATCTGTGGAATATCAATTATCTGTATGTGTGGACGCTGCTGGCGCTGGCGGCCATGGCTATGAAACGGCTGCAGCATCCTGTGTGGTGGGCGCTGCTTTCCGGTGTATTCGGCATGGCATTCGGACTGCTGTGCAGTCCGGTGTATGCGGCAATCGGCGGCTGGGATTACGCACTGCGCTGGTGGCTGTCCGGTATCGCTTTTGATATCCCCCATGCCATTGGTAATTTTGTGATCGCGCTGGTGCTGTTTGTACCGTTGCGAAAACTGCTGACTCGCTTGTATGAAAAAATGAATCACTAAAAAAGAAAGTCACCTGAAGAAACTCAGGTGACTTTTTTATTAGAATCGATACCCGGCATTCAGCAGACGGTCTAAAGCGTTGTTTGCCTCTTCGTCAGAAAACAAAGCAGTAAATTCCTTTTTCACTGCCAGCGCTTCCAGGCTTAAGTCCAGTCGACCCTTGTCTGCTAACTGCCAGAAGCCGTCGCTTTCCTTATGTCCGGAAAGACAGCGCCGGGCGGCAGTCATATCCGCAACCGGGCGGATACGAACACCCAGCTCGGCAGCCTCTGTCCGGGCGGCGGCAGCAGCCCCGAGAAATTTTTCGTCCATTTACTTCTCCAGAATCACAGCGCCGCTATTCTGCGCCAAACCGGCACGGATGGCAGCCGCAGCTTCTGCAACTGTGACGGTGACCTGCTCACCGGATCGCATATCCTTTACGGAGCATTTGCCGGCAGCCAGTTCGTCCTCGCCCAGCAATACTGCGTAGGGGACGCCCAGCTTGTCAGCGTAGCTCATTTTCTGCTTAAACTTCTTCTGCTCACCGTAAAGCTGTACCCGGATACCCTCGCTGCGCAGCGTTTCCGCCAAAGCGATAGCAGGAGCAGGGTCGGCGGTCATCGGCAGCACGAGAACATCAGCCGGCGCACTGGAGATGTCGGGATTCAGCAATCCCTGCTCATCCAGAACATAAAAAAGACGAGTCAGACCGATGGAGATGCCCACACCGGGCAGCTCCTTTTCGGTGTAGTAACCGGCAAGGTTATCGTAACGGCCACCGGAGCAGACAGAGCCGATCTCCGGATGATCCAGCAGGGTGGTCTCGTAGACAGTGCCGGTGTAGTAGTCCAGACCTCTTGCGATGGTCAGGTCAACGGCAAAGTTACATTCCGGCACACCGAAAGCGGAAAGATTTGCGGTAACGGCTTTCAGCTCTTCCAAACCCTTATCGAAAATTTCATTACGACCGGCATAGCCCTCCAGGGCAGCCAGAACTTCAGCGTTGGTGCCGGTGATGGCGATAAACTTCAGGATTTCGTCAGCCTGCTCGCCGGACAGAGTGCAGTCCTCCATCAGAATGGTACGCACCTTCTCAGCGCCGATCTTATCCAGCTTGTCCACGGTGCGCATAAT